>JABHYI010000314.1 GCA_018656255.1 Bacteroidota bacterium | reverse complement strand
ATGCATTCTCACCATATGCACAACGAGCACAAAACCACAGCAGCCATTGTAGCGCGCATAAAAAGCGGGCAAAGCGTTGCACTTATTAGTGATGCTGGAACCCCAGCCATTAGTGACCCAGGGTTTTTATTGACACGCGCCTGTGTAGAGGCAGGTATTGAGGTTGATTGCTTGCCGGGGGCCACGGCCTTTGTCCCGGCGCTTGTAAATAGTGGTTTGCCAAATGATAAATTTGTTTTTGAAGGGTTTTTGCCCCCTAAAAAAGGCCGCCAAACTAGATTAAAACTACTAGCTCAAGAAACGCGAACCATTATTTTTTACGAGTCTCCCCACAAGCTTTTAAAAACCTTAGCGCAAATCATCGAGTATTTTGGCGAAGACCGCCCCGTGTCTGTTTCAAGAGAAATATCCAAACTACATGAACAAACCATTAGAGGAACCGCCCAAGAGGTGCTATCTGTATTTGAGGCTAAAGCTCCAAAAGGAGAAATAGTACTTATTGTTGGAGCAAAAAAGTAAACAACCTTACCAATTAAAGATGTTTTCCTTCTTCCCAGCCGTGCTTTCCAAGGTGTTGCTTGCCACTGTGCACTGCGCCTTCTTCAATAGTGGTGCCCATAGAGTCATTCCAGCGGTTTAGATATCCAAACAAAGAGATAACCCCTAACATTTCTACAATCTCCCCTTCATCCCAGTAGGTATAGAGCCGCTGCTTAATTGCCGCGTCTACTGTGTTGGGTACTTGTGATGCTTGCAATGAAAAATCAAGTGCAGCTCGCTCGGCCTCGCTAAATGCCTCATGTGTTCTGTAGTCCCAAATATTATCTAGTTGTTCTTTTTCGGCTCCATACCGCTCTGCGGCTCTTATAGCATGTGCTTGACAATACCTGCACCCTGTGGCATTACTGCTCACCCAAGCAATCATTCGCTTTAGAGATGAGCTAACACGGCCATCGTTTGCCATTACTGCCTTGTTAAGGTTTATAAAAGCCTGGCTAATGGCAGGCCTTCTTTGCATGGTAAGCACACTATTTGGGCAAAACCCAAGGGTTTCGTTAAAAAAGGCTGCAAGTTCTTTTGTAGTATCATCGTGATCTGCAGATAATGGAGTTACTAATGCCATGGTATTTTTTTAAATTAAAATATATCTCGTAAAAATAGAAATATCTAAAGCCTTACAAAATCATTGCGTAGATTATTGTGTTTTCACAGGCAAAGGGAAGACGTAATATTTCAGAAATATAAAAACAACTTATAATTCTTGAATTTGAAGGTATAAATTCAAAGAGATAGGGCGTATACTTGTATATTTTTGTAATTTTCACAGCTATGCGCTGGAACCTATCCCCAAAACAAAATTTAGAAACTGTAACTCATTTAGCACAAGCCCTTGGGATTGATCCTTTACTGAGTTCTCTTTTGGTACAAAGAGGGATCACCACCTTCGATCAAGCCAAGCGTTTTTTTAGACCTAGTCTAGAGGAGCTTCACGATCCTTTTTTAATGCAAGACATGGATCTTGCAGTAAAGCGGATACAACAGGCTATTGAGGCTCAAGAAAACATTTTAGTTTATGGAGATTATGACGTAGACGGCACCACGAGTGTTGCGCTTTTAAGCAGTTATTTAAAGTCCTATTACCCCAACATAGCCACCTATATTCCAGACCGCTACGATGAGGGGTATGGCGTTTCTTACAAAGGAATTGATTTTGCTCAAGACAATGACATCACGCTAATTATTGCCTTGGATTGCGGTATAAAAGCCATAGAAAAAGTAGCCTACGCAAGTAAAAAAGGGATTGATTTTATTATTTGCGACCACCACCGCCCTGGAGCTAAGCTCCCAAAGGCAGTTGCAGTTTTAGACCCTAAAAGAGATGACTGCTCATACCCTTACAAGGAGCTATGTGGGTGTGGCGTAGGGTTTAAACTCATACAAGCCCTTGGGTCTGAGCGGGGGCAAACCATTGAAGATTTACTCCTGTATCTAGACCTTGTTGCAACGGCTATTGGCGCAGATATTGTTCCTGTTACTGGAGAAAACAGAGTGTTGGCCTATTATGGCCTTCAGGTAATTAACAGCAACCCTAGAGT
>JABHYI010000161.1 GCA_018656255.1 Bacteroidota bacterium | reverse complement strand
CTATAAATGTTTTTACCTCAGGGCGCCAAAGTTTACTCTTATAAATAATTTCTATTACTTTACGAGCAGCATTCATTTTTTCAATCAGTGCATTGAGTTTATTATCACCAGAGACAATGATTCGATTAATACCAAAAATGCTAAAAACAATGTACCCGAGCAGAAAAATTGCTGTAAAACCACTAATACCTATAAATATAGAAATCTGGTCTTGTAATGTTTCAAAGAATGTGGCGGTGTTGGTGATTTTTTGATCTAAGAAGTAAACAAGGAAAATGCAGAGTATGCTTGAAAACACAAGTGGTATCAAGGTAAAATAGTTTACAGAAAACGATTTTTTACTCATCTTATTATAAATCTAATACAAGAATTTATTTCCAGAATGTTGGTAAATAATTAGTTAATCTTCTTTAAAACAATGCCAAATCTACAGAATTACGTAGTCTTTATCCTACAATATTAGAGATATTCGATTAAGTGCACAACAGGTAATTCTGCCTCTTTCTATTGTTTTACCTAAAAACCTACTGCAGTATCGTCTCCTCTTTTATCTGCTCCACCCTCTAAGCTACCATCTGAGAGTACCAATATTGCATCTACTCTTCCTATACTTGAAGCGTTTTTGTAATCTACAACATACCCTTTGTTTTCAAGTTCTTTAATGGTCTTAGCATCAAAGCTAGTGGCTTCAACTTTTACAATATCGGGCAACCATTGATGATGAAATCTCGGGGCGTCTACCGCCTGTTGCATAGACATGTTAAACTCATACACATTTAATATAGTTTGTAGCACCGAGGTTATGATGGTAGATCCTCCAGGGGTTCCAAGAGTCATCCATAGTTTGTTGTCTTTCTCTACAAGTGTTGGGGTCATAGAGCTGAGCATTCTCTTTTGTGGGGCTATTGCATTGGCATCACCTCCAATAAGGCCAAATAAATTTGGTGTGCCTGGTTTTGCGCTAAAATCATCCATCTCATTATTTAAAAAGAACCCAAGTTTTTTGTTATACAGTTTTGAGCCAAAAGAAGCATTTAGGGTTGTTGTCACTGCAATGGCATTACCATAGCTATCAATTATAGAGTAGTGGGTAGTTTCTGTGCTCTCTGCTTGAGAGATGGCTCCATGTGTAAGCTCCTTGGAGGGTGTTGCACCCTCAAAAGAAAAGCTGTCCATGCGGCCTTTGAGATAGGCATCACTCAGTAGAGAATCTACCGGGATATCTATAAAGTCTGGATCTCCAAGATAGTGGCTTCTATCTGCATAGGCTCTTCTTTGGGCCTCTGTAAGTACCTGTATTGTTTTTGTTGTATTATGGCCATACTGGGCAATTGGATAATTTGCTGTTGTTTTGAGTATTTGCGCCATACATATTCCGCCACTAGAGGGTGGAGACATAGATATAATACGCAGGTCTTTGTAATTAAAAACGATTGGTTCTCGCCATATGGCTTGGTAATTGTCTAGGTCTTTTAAACTAATAATACCACCATTTTTTTGCAGATAGGCTACAAGTGTTTTAGCAATCTCATCTTGGTAAAAAGCGCTTCTCCCATTGTCTGATATTTGTTGAAGCGTGTTTGCCAAGGCCTCATTTTTAAAAACATCTCCAGCTTTAAATTTTTTGGTATAAATGGAGTTTTCTTGGTTTACTTGTTTAAAAACAGCACTATAATCGTTAAATTGTTTTGCTTGTTTTTCTGTGATTTTAAATCCGTTTTTTGCTAGTAAAATTACAGGGCGTAAAATAGTTTGCATTGGCAAAGAGCCAAACCTCTTATGGGCTTTAAATATGCCAGCGATTGTACCTGGCACTCCAACGGCCAACCCTCCAGTTTTACTTTTGTCTTGGAGGTATTTTTTATTTTCATCTAAGTACATATCTCTATTGGCTCTAAGTGGCGCCTTTTCTCTATAATCTAAGGCACCTACTTCTCCTCGGTGGGTTCTGTATACCATAAACCCACCACCGCCAAGATTCCCTGCATTTGGATAACATACCGCCAATGCCATCTCTGTAGCTACCATGGCGTCAAAAGCGTTGCCACCTTGTTGCATGATTTCGCTCCCAATTCTTGAGGCTTCTTCTCTGGCAGATACCACCATCGCTTTTTGAGAGATTAGTCCCAAAACTGCTGTGGTGGAATGTGAGATTTCTTTTTTCGGGCTATCGCATTGCCAAAAACAAAGCAGTATACATAAACTAAGTAGCGCGTGTTTTTTTTTCATGATAGAGATATGATTTTATGTTTTGAGAATGTTCTTAATTCTTCAAAGAAGACGGTAAAGTCCTGTTCAAACTCTTTGTAATACTTTTCTAGATCTACACAAGCTATATCCATATTATTGGTGTGTTTTACGCGCCTACTCATTTGCTCTAAAATGGTGTTAATGCCAGCAATAGTAGCGTAGCTTAGTAGCCAGTTGTTTGAAATCATAATTGGCATCATGTTCTGGATTTTAAGGGGTAAGACCTCAAAGTTAGTCTCAAGTAGTTTATAGAACTCAGATACATATTCATTCAATGGTTTGTGGTGGTAGTGTTCCCAGTTTTTAGCCAAAAAGTGATCATAAAAAATATCTACAATAACACCACTGTAATGCCCATGATTTTCATGCAAGCGTTTGGTGCTTTGTCTCACAATAGGGTGTTGATCTGTAAAGCTATCTATACTGCGGTGCAGTAAAATTCCTTTCTGCAGATCTTCACTATAGCTGAGGTATTTTCTTCCTTTAATACCATCAGCAATAAAATTACCAATGGTTATACCTTGATTTTCTCCAGAGAGATATATATGAGCTAGAAAATTCATAGTGTAAATTTACACAAATAACAAAGCAACATTTTCTTTTTAAAAAAGTATATTTGTGCAAGATTTTAAGCCCTTGAAATAGTCTTGTTTTTTGGGTTTATTTTAAAGTAATAAAGACTATTTAATAGCCTAAAGCCTTAAGTAGCAAACTATAAAATTAACCAAGCAATGACATTAATAAAATCGATATCAGGAATTAGAGGTACCATTGGAGGTGCTCAAGGAGAAAATTTAACCCCAATAGATGCTGTAATGTATGGAGCAGCCTATGGAACTTGGGTAAAAAAGCAGCATGATAAAGATTCTTACCATGTAGTGGTGGGGCGTGATGCGCGTATTAGCGGAAACATGATTCAGCAATTGGTAATGAACACCCTAGTTGGTTTAGGTATAAACGTTATCAATCTTGATTTATCTACCACTCCAACAGTAGAGATGGCTGTTATGATGGAGCATGCAGACGGAGGCATCATACTTACTGCAAGCCACAATCCAAAACAATGGAATGCTTTAAAATTACTTAATAATAAAGGAGAGTTTTTGGATGCCGCTGCGGGTCAAGAAATTTTAGACATAGCAGAGGGTGGAAACATGCTTTTTGCCTCTGTAGACAACCTGGGTCAAATTACTAGAAACGATGCGTACATAGATTTACATATAGACGAAATACTAGCTCTTGATCTAGTAAATGTAAAAGCTATTAAAGCAGCAAATTTAAAAGTTGTGGTAGATGGTGTAAACTCTACTGGAGGTATTGCAATACCTTTACTTTTAGAGGCACTAGGAGTACAACCCGTAAAGTTATTTTGCACTCCTAATGGAGAGTTTCCTCATAACCCAGAGCCTTTAAAGGAGCATTTAGGAGATTTAATGAGAGAGGTTGTTACCCAAGGTGCAGATTTTGGTATTGTTGTAGATCCAGATGTAGACAGATTGGCCTTCGTTGATGAAAAAGGCGAGATGTTTGGTGAAGAATACACTTTGGTAGCAGTTGCAGACTATGTTTTGGCAAACACATCTGGTAATACGGTTTCTAACATGTCCTCATCAAGAGCCTTAAGAGATATTACCAACAAACACAACGGGATTTATACGGCAAGCGCCGTTGGAGAAGTTAATGTAGTACAAATGATGAAAGATACCAAGGCTGTAATTGGTGGAGAAGGAAACGGTGGTATCATCTATCCAGAGTTGCATTATGGCCGTGATAGTTTGGTGGGAGTTGCTTTATTTTTAAGCCATCTTGTAGAACAAAAAACAACTGTAAGCGGCTTAAGGGCATCGTATCCATCTTATTATATGAGTAAGCAAAAAATTGCGCTTACCCCACAGATTGATGTAGACGCTATTTTAGAGAAAATGGCAGATACCTATAAAGCAGAAGAAATAACCACCATTGATGGTGTTAAAATAGACTTTGAGAGCAATTGGGTTCATTTGCGTAAATCTAACACAGAACCAATAATTAGAATATATACAGAAGCTGTAACACAAGATGCCGCAGATTCTTTGGCAAATACCATTATTAAAGAAATCAAACAAATTGCAGGTTTGTAGTTTTTTAAGCTTTAGTAAATAATCTCTTAGTTAATAACACAAACACTTATGCAAAATATAGATCTAGCTACCCTTGTAATTATTGCCTCTACTGTAATTGTTACTTTAATTGGTTTTAAAGACAGATCTTTTTTCGAGAAATATAAATTTAATATTGCTGGAATAAAAAAAGGGGAGAAGGTTAGACTATTTTCTTCAGGGTTTTTACATGCAGATGTCAATCATTTGCTGTTTAACATGTTGACACTCTATTTCTTTGCCCCTGTTGTTGTGTCCTATTTGAGCACAACGCTTTTTGTTTGTATTTATGTAGCTGCCTTACTAGCTGGAAGTTGGTTGTCTTTTATATTTCATAAACAGGAGCCTTATTACAGTGCCATTGGTGCAAGTGGAGCGGTTACTGGGGTTTTGTATGCTGCCATATTGTTAAATCCCACCATGAGCTTGTATTTGTTTTTTGTTCCCATACCAATTCCTGCCTGGCTCTTTGGTGTTGGGTATTTACTGTATTCTATTTATGGGATGTTAAACAAGAGAGATAATATAGGTCATGACGCTCATTTTGGAGGTGCCATAGCTGGTTATGTGCTCACACTTTTATTTGCTCCCTACATACTTTTTGAAAGTCTTTGGATAGTTTGTTTATTGGCCTTACCTAGTGGCCTTTTACTATTTTTGAAAAAAAACAATAAAATATAGTCTTAGCTTTATTGTTTAGAAAAACTGTAGGTGTAGCCAACTGTTATTTCTGTAAAATCTGCCTGGCCTAGATTTGAGTTTAAGTGCACCGCAGTGTATGCGTTATGCTTTGGTTTTTTTTGGGTACTTATCAGGTAATATTTAATTCCTAATCTTGTATTGATAGATTTTTTCAGATTGTATTTAGCGTTAAACTCTCCAAGGACCCAACCTTCTGGTATTTCTCTTGGTGTATTCACCCAGCCTTCATTGATACGCCAATCTATTTGATACGCTTCTTTAAATAGATTGTACCCAACACTAAAATCTAAACCAAAATGGTCTAGTAAAATTTCGGTATTAAGATATAAAGAGAGGTTTGTTGCGTTTTTAAAAGGGTTTTGTTTTAGGTATTCAAACTCTCTGGAGTCTTGCACTAAAGATTCATTGTTATTTATGTAGTCATAGTAATGTTGGTAGAATCTATAATGTGCACCAACTCCTAGTTTAAAAACATTGTTAAATACATATCCATACTCTCCAGAGATGGTATACACTGCTTTTGTATTATTAAAAGCTTCTGCCAGTACATTCCAGCCGTGTCCAGCCCTTAGCTCTAAATAGGCGTACCTGCTGTTTTGGTATAGTGGTTTGTCTAGGGTTTGTTGTTTGTTTTTGTTGAAGGGATTGTTTATTGCCCCAGAGATTGACCCTACAATAACGTTATACCCTCTATTATCTAGTTTTGTGTGCCCGTTTGAGTGATGTGATAGTCCAATACCAAGGTTCCAATCTACGTTTTTTGTTGTCAGTAACTCGTACTTTAACAAAAATCTAAAGGCCCATGTAATATCTGTAGAAACAGCTCTATTATTTGGGTTTGTTATGGGGTCATATTTTTTTGTAAAATAGGATGCTCCAAGACCTGTTAGGATTTTAAACCTTTTAGATTTAAAAGCGTTAAACTCTACGTTAGGAATCAGGCTTATGGCTATTCCTAGACTATCAAGTTGTCCAAAATCTGTGAGTCCAAGACTTACGCCTGTATGAAGTCCTTTCAACCGATGTGCCCACTCTCTTGTTGTGTTTTCATGGTTTTTTGAAATATTAAATAACAGTTGTTTATGTAGTTTGGTTTCTGGAAAACCAAAGTTTGAGGGCAGTGTTTTACCTACTAATATTTCTGGAGTAAAAACAATAGCGCTATTATCTCCAGAGATTTCTTGTTGTGCGTTCAAGAACATCGAAAAAAGCAGTAGAAATAAGTACGTGAGTTTTTTCATTTCAGGCCGTAATTAAAACAAAATTATTTAGAAATTTTAAGTTAAAAATAGAAAACTACTACACTTAAATACCGCTTTTTTAATGAGTATTAGCATCTATTCAAAATAACTAAAAGAGTCTCCGTCTTTAATTTTTAGTAAAGACTCATAAATTAATTTAATGACATTCTCTACATCATCTCTATGGACCATCTCTACAGTGGTATGCATATAGCGCAAGGGTAATGATATAAGGGCAGAGGCAACACCGCTACCGCTATAGGCAAAGGCATCTGTATCTGTACCCGTAGCTCTTGATAATGCTGCACGCTGAAAAGGAATTTTATTAGCCTGTGCAGTATCTGTTATAAGATCACGCAATTTTTGTTGCACAGCTGGAGCGTACGCTATAACTGGACCTTTACCAATTTCTGCGTCTCCTTGGGTTTTCATTTCAATCATTGGTGTAGTCGTGTCATGGGTTACATCCGTAACAATAGCCACATTAGGTTTGATGCGCTCTGCAATCATTTGGGCTCCTCTGAGTCCAATCTCTTCTTGCACACTATTTGTAATATACAGGCCAAAGGGCAGTGTTTTTTTGTTTTCTTTTAAAAGCCTGGCTACCTCTGCAATCATAAAACCTCCCATGCGGTTGTCTAATGCTCTACATACAAACTTGTCTTTGTTGAGAATAAAAAACGCGTCAGGATAGGTTATTACACATCCTACATGTACGCCCATTTTCTCTACTTCTTTTTTGTCTTTGGCTCCTATATCAATAAAAATATTATCAAGCTTTGGCGTCTCTTCTTTGCCTTTGTTGCGTGTGTGTATTGCTGGCCAACCAAATACTCCTTTTACAATTCCGTTTTTGGTATGGATGTTTACAATTTTAGAAGGTGCAATTTGGTGATCACTCCCTCCATTGCGTATTACATATAATAAACCTGCATCGCTAATGTAGTTTACATACCATGAAATTTCATCTGCATGACCCTCAATAACAACTTTGTATTTTGCCTTTGGATTAATAACTGCGACAGCCGTTCCGTAAGTGTCTGTTATAAACTCATCTGCATATGGCTTTAAATAGTCCATCCATATTTTTTGACCATCCCACTCATAACCTGTTGGTGCAGCATTGTTTAGGTATTTTTCTAGAAAGGTTAACGATTTTTTATTTAATATAGATGTTGCCATGAAGTATGTTTTTAGAATTGAATCTCAAAATTAGATAATTAATAGCGAAGTCTACACGTTCAATTTATTATTTTTGGAATGGTTTTAGTAGTTTGCTTTAATACAATCAATTTTTATAAATGAATTTGACTCATTTTACATATTTCTATATCTTTTTGATCAGTGTAATCTGTGGGGCGCAAATACCTAAAGAATACAAGACCCAGCAAAAAGACTCGATAGCAACCTACTATTATATTGTACAAGGAGACACCATCCCTAGAGAATATATAGATTTAGAGGAGGTGGTGCTGTTAAACAAGTTGTCGTTTAATAATAAAGTAGATAGGCGCAGATACCTTATACT
>JABHYI010000034.1 GCA_018656255.1 Bacteroidota bacterium | reverse complement strand
AATAGTCCAGCCTGCAACATGGGGGCTTAAAATTACATTATCCATAGCCAAAAGCTCCTGGAATTCTTGCGGCATTTTTTCTGTAAATAATGTTTCAAAAGACAGTTTTTCATATTCTAAAACATCCAGAGCAGCACCTAGGATTTTCCCAGTTTTTAATGCGTAAACTACATCCTTGGTCACCACGCTTTTCCCTCTTGCGGTATTGATAAGCCAAAATGGTTTTTTAAACTTGGCTATAAAAGCTGCGTCCACCAATTTGTTGGTTTGTGGAGTCCAAGGAGTATGAAGGCTTAGTACATCTGCCTGCTCTTGTAATGTTTGCAAAGATACTTGTGTTGCATTTTTATTGCCTAGGTCTTTTTGTATATCATAACAAAGGGTGGTACAATTAAAACCTTTTAATTTTTTTGCAAAGCTGCGGCCCATGTTTCCGTACCCAATAAGGCCAATGGTTTTCCCTTGGATTTCTACTCCTCTGTTGTGCTCTCTTTTCCAGAGCCCAGATTTTACTTGCCTATCTGCAGGGTTTAGTTTATTAAACAGCGATAATAACATGCCAAGGGCATGTTCGCCCACTGCATTTTTGTTTCCCTGGGGAGCTGCAAATAGGGATATGTTTTTACTTGCTGCATAACAAACATCGATGCTTTCTAGGCCAGCTCCAACGCGAGCTATAAATTTTAAATGGGTAGCTGCGTCTAAAAACTGTTTGTCTATCTTAAACCTGCTTCTAATAACAATACCATCATAAGAGGCTATACGGTTCTCTATGTCCTGTTTTGAAGAGGTGTAATCTTCCTGGCAATCAAACCCAGCTTGGGTAAGCTGCTCGATAAGCAAAGGGTGGTTTTGGTCTAGATGCAGTATCTTCATTTTACACGATAAACATACAAAGATACTAGGTCTTTGTTTAGATATACATTGTCTTAGATTATATAAAGGTTAAATTTTTGGATAGGAGCTTTGTGTTTTTTCGTGCACCACATTACCGGTATGTTTGGTGTCTAGTTTTTCAAAAAGCAAGAGGTGCACCTCTTGATCATTCTGGCTTTTTGGACAATGCTCCACCCCTTTAGGGACTACAATAATTTCACCCTCTTTGACAATCTCTATTTTATCTCTAAAATGCATCTCTAGCACCCCTTTTTGCACAAAAAATAGTTCGTCTTGCTCTAGGTGTTTATGCCACACAAATTCTCCTTTAATTTTAGCTAGTAGTATTTGCATGTCATCCACAACGGCGATCTGGTGTGGGTGCCATTTTTTATCAAATTTGCTAAATTTTTCTTTGATGTTAATTGGGTCCATTGGGTTGTGTTTTATATCAAAAACCAGTTGATACTATTTATAAAACGGAAAACTCTGGCCTACAATAAGCTTAAAAGTTTAAAATTAGTTTGGCTATAAAGAAGAATAGAAAAATACCAAAAATATCATTACTTGTAGTTATAAACGGCCCTGTTGCAATGGCTGGATCAATGCCTTTTTTATCTAAGATAATTGGCACAAAGGTTCCCACTAGGGCAGCAACTATGATTACCAAAAGCATAGAGATGGCGATGGTAAATGCCACTTGTTGGTCCATCTGTGTTAGAGCGCCAAATAAAATAACCAATACCCCAAGGGCGAGACCATTTATAAGGGCTAGCCCTACCTCTTTAAGCAGTCTTTTAAACAAACTTCCCTTTACATTGTCATTGGCCAAACCCTGTACAATAATAGCACTAGATTGTACTCCAACATTTCCGGCCATGGCGGCAATAAGAGGCGTAAAGAAAAACAGCTCTACATGGGTTGCAAGAGCCTCATCAAAACCTCTCATAATATACACACTCCCAAGACCTCCTAGGAGTCCAAGCACCAGCCAAGGCAAGCGTGCTTTGGTGAGGTCCATAATACTATCATCTGCCTCTACATCTTGAGAGATACCTGCAGCCATTTGGTAATCTTTTTCTGCCTCGTCTTTTATAAAATCTACAATATCATCAATGGTAATTCTTCCCACCAAAATGCCTTTATCATCAACAACAGGGATAGCCTCTAAATCATACTTTTGCATAATACGTGCCACCTCTTCGTTTTCTGTATGTACAGTCACGTAATCTACCTTTGGTATAAAAACATCACTAATTTTTGTCTTTGCTTCTGCGGTCAGTAAATCTTTTAAAGAGAGCCTACCTGTTAGTTTTCCTTCTTTATTGGTAACATAAATGGAGTGCACTCTAGTTACGTTTTCTGCCTGACGACGCATTTCACGAACACAGCCTGCTACAGTCCAGGTTTCTTTTACCTGTACCAATTCTTTAGCCATTAGGGCCCCAGCGGTATCCTCATCATAGGTAAGCAGTTCAACAATATCTGCGGCATGCTCCTGATCTTCAATTTTATCTATTACTTT
>JABHYI010000160.1 GCA_018656255.1 Bacteroidota bacterium | reverse complement strand
TTTAATTTGTTTTGTCATAGAAGAATTTCATTGCAAAGCCGTTGTTTTTTGGCCCTTTATAAAACGTTACAAAGATACATAAATATAATTATTTGCTTATTTGCTCTAAATCAAGCAGGAAGCTATAATCTTTAGCCACCTCTTTTAAAGCCTCAAAACGTCCAGAGGCTCCACCATGTCCAGCGTCCATATTAACATCTAAATACAGCACATTATCATCTGTTTTTAATTCTCTTAGACGCGCCACCCATTTGGCAGGTTCAAAATACTGAACTTGGCTATCATGTAAACCTGTTGTGACAAACATGTTAGGATAGTATTGCGCTTTTACATTATCATAAGGAGAGTATGATTTCATGTACTGGTAATACTCTTTATTGTTTGGATTTCCCCACTCATCATACTCACCAGTGGTTAGCGGAATGGTATCATCTAACATTGTGGTTACTACATCTACAAAAGGAACTGAAGCAATAACACCATTATAAAGTTCAGGGGCTAGATTAACAACAGCGCCCATTAACAGGCCTCCTGCAGAGCCTCCTTGCGCATATAAATGCGCTGCAGAAGTATACCCCTTATCTATAACATGTTTTGACGCATCTATAAAGTCTGTAAAGGTATTTTTCTTTTTTAGAAGTTTTCCGTCTTCATACCATGATCTGCCTAGGTATTGTCCTCCACGAATGTGCGCTATTGCAAAAATAAAGCCTCTATCCAACAAACTTAGGCGAGTAGTAGAAAAGTAAGGGTCTATAGTAGCTCCATAAGAGCCGTATGCGTACATCAAAAATGGATTTGAACCATCCATTTTCATGCCTTTTCTATACACCATTGAAATTGGCACCTTAGTTCCATCTTCTGCTGTGGCCCATATACGTTTAGACTCATAGTTATCTTTATCAAAAGATCCTCCCAATACTTCTGTTTCTTTTAAAACAGTTTTTTGTTGGGTATCCATATTAAAATCAATTATGGAAGAAGGTGTAGTTAAAGAGGAGTATCCATAACGCAGTATTTGAGAGTCAAAATCAGGGTTTGACATCGCTCCTGCCCCATAGGTTTCAGTATCAAAGGGAAGGTAATACTCCTTTGAGTTATCCCACCTTTTAATATGCATTTGGTTTAAACCGTTTGAGCGCTGTTCAACTACCAAATAATCTTTAAATATTTCTATATCTTCTAGAAGCACATCATCTCTGTGGGCAATTTCATCTACCCAATTATCTATAGAGGTATTGTCTTGAGGAGTCTTCATTAATTTAAAGTTGGTAGCACCATCTTTATTTGTTACGATATAAAAATTAGTTTCATAATGTGCTATGCTGTACTCTAAACCTCTCTCTCTTGGCTGAAATATCTTAAACTCCTTATTTGGAGTATCTGCATCAAGAATTTGATATTCTGAAGACAGCGTGCTTGAACTACCAATAACAATGTATTTTTTTGATTTTGTTTTGTACACAAAAGTATTAAAGGTTTCGTCCTGCTCTGTAAATACGTTTACATCATCTGCTGAGTTTTGACCAAGGGTGTGCTTGAATATTTTATTTGAGCGAAGTGTTTGCTCGTCTTTTTTAGAATAAAAAAGAGTTTTATTGTCATTTGCCCATGTGGCCCCACCTGTAGTTAAAGGTATCACCTCCTGCATTAGTTTGCCGGTAACTAAATTTTTAATGTAAATGGTATACTTTCTTCTACTTAAAGTATCTACACCAAAGCTAACCATGGTATTGTCTGGACTTACAGAAATTCCTCTAAGATTATAGTATGAGTGCCCTTTAGCCATTTCATTTACATCAAATAATATTTCCTCTGGAGCCTCTAGGCTGTCTTTTTTACGTGTATATATAGGGTAATCTTTCCCTTTTTCAAACCGTGTGATATAGAAATATCCATTTAACTTATAAGGCAGAGAAGCGTCATCTTCTTTGATTCTAGCCTTCATTTCCTCGAACAGCTCTTTTTGAAAATCTTGGGTATGCGCTGTCATTTTTTGGTAATAATCATTCTCACGCTCTAGGTAATCTATGACCTCTGGGTTTTCTTTTTCATTTAACCAATAATAGCCATCTTCTCTGGCATCACCATGTGTTTCTATATTTTTGGCAATTTTATCTACTGTTGGTGGGGTGTGATTCATAGGTGTGTGTGTGGTGTTAATGTCTTTACAAGCCAACATCAAAAACAATGATACAAGGCTTAGTATGGCTATTTTTTTCATAGGATAAGGTATGGGTTGTCTCGGGGTAAAATTACAGCTTTTACAAGACATTAAAAACTAATTCGTGCCATTAGATTATACAAAAATACCGCAAAAACTTTGATGTATACCGTATAAAAAATTAATGTTTATAGTCGGTAAGGGTATCCAAAAACACGCTGTGCATCTTGGAGGTATAATCATGGTGGGTAACAACGCGTAATTTTCCTTGCCCCATATCACTGATGCGAATATTTTTTGCAGCCAAAGCGTTTATAAAATCTTCTTGATTAAGGCCGTCTTGCATATAGAAAATTACAATATTGGTTTGTGTGGGCTCTACTTTTTTAATGTACGATAAACTCTCTAGATGCAAAGCTATTTGCTTTGCCTTTTGGTGATCCTCTTCCAGGCGGTCTACTTGATGCTCCATGGCATATAGCCCAGCAGCTGCCATAAAACCAACCTGCCGCATACCCCCCCCTAATACCTTTCTAACTCTAATGGCGTTTTTCATTAGTGAAGAATTCCCCATTAGTACAGTTCCCATGGGGGCGCCAAGGCCTTTACTAAGGCACACAGAAATCGTGTCAAATACATTTCCGTAGTGTTTAGTGTCTTCTTTATTAGCAACAATAGCATTCATTAAACGCGCACCATCAAGATGCAGCCCTAGATTATGTTCTTGACACACTTTTTTGATTTTTATTATTTCATCCATTTCATAACAGGCACCGCCCCCTTTATTGGTTGTGTTTTCTAGACACACCAAGGAAGTTAATGGGCTGTGATAAAAATCTGGAGGATTGATACTCTCCAATACCTGCTTGGCAGTAATCATACCTCTATGACCATCTACCAACTTACAAGACACGCCACTATTGAAAGACACGCCTCCCCCTTCATAATTATATACATGGGCCCATTTATCACAAATAAGCTGCTGTGAGGGCTGTGTGTGTAATTTTATAGCGGCCTGGTTGGCCATACTCCCCGTTGGGAAATACA
Organism: Bacteroidota bacterium; assembly: GCA_018656255.1. Classification (GTDB taxonomy): domain Bacteria; phylum Bacteroidota; class Bacteroidia; order Flavobacteriales; family Flavobacteriaceae; genus Patiriisocius. Next base: position 1,974 of record JABHYI010000160.1, on the reverse strand, counting down.
GCGCAGTATCCATTCCAAAGAGTGTGGCCATTTTATGTTCAAGCGCATTTACTGTTGGATCTTCTTTGTAGACATCATCCCCAGTTTGAGCCTGCATAATAGCATCTAACATTCCTGGAGTTGGCCTTGTAACAGTATCGCTTCTTAAATCTATAATCATAGTGGGGTTTTATAGTATGTGTTCTCTCATCTTGTTTTAAGATAGAAATGTGGCAATACCACAACTAGTAAAACAAAGATGATTTGAGCGTTTAAATTTTAAAAATATAAATATAGTAATATCTCATTTTACTTTTGTTTGTAATGCTTTTCTTTTTTCTAAAAATCAATACCCGTATTTTTACATTTCTTTTACCAAATGGTTTAAAAGATTTCAAATACTATCTACATATATAAGGCAACTATATGATTACAACAGACCAACTCCAAGACCTTCGCTCTAGAATAGAGTTGTTAAGGCAATATCTTTGACATTGCTGGCAAAGAAATAGAAATAAGCAATGAGGAAGAAAAAACCTTTGACCCAGATTTCTGGAACAAACCCAAAGAGGCAGAAGCCTTTGTAAAGGTGTTACGTACCAAAAAAAAATGGGTAACAGATTACAAAATGGCGCTCTCTTTACTGGAAGACACTGAAGTATTGTTTGAGTTTTTTAAAGAAGGAGAAGGTACACAGCAGCAGGTTGAGGAGCGATTTACACAGGCCCATGAGCTTACAGAATCTCTTGAGTTTAGAAATATGCTAGGCCAAGATGGAGACGCAATGAGCGCTGTGCTGCAAATTACAGCCGGCGCTGGTGGTACAGAGAGTTGTGACTGGGCCAACATGCTAATGCGCATGTATTTAATGTGGGCAGAGAAAAATGGTTTTAAGGTAAAAGAGCTTAATTTTCAGGCTGGAGATGTAACTGGAGTAAAAACTGTTACCCTTGAAATTGACGGTGAATTTGCCTTTGGGTGGTTAAAGAGTGAAAATGGGGTGCACCGCTTGGTGCGCATCTCTCCTTTTGATAGCAATGCAAAACGCCATACTAGTTTTGCTAGTGTATATGTATACCCGCTTGCTGATGACACTATAGAGATAGACATTAACCCATCAGAAATATCTTGGGATTTCGCCCGCAGTAGCGGCGCAGGAGGACAAAACGTCAATAAAGTTGAAACCAAAGCCATTTTAACACACAAACCAAGTGGTATTATAATACACAACAGCGAAACTAGATCACAGCTTGAAAACAGACAAAAAGCAATGCAGATGCTAAAATCTCAATTGTATGAAATTGAACTGCGCAAGCAGCAAGCACAAAGAGCAGAAATTGAAGATGGCAAAATGGCCATTGAATGGGGAAGCCAGATTAGAAATTACGTACTACAACCCTACAAACTTGTAAAGGATGTACGCACAGGCTATGAAAGCACCAACCCTGAAGCTGTTTTAAATGGCCAACTAGATGGTTTTTTAAAGGCGTTTTTAATGATCAGTGGCCAGAAAGAATCTAGTAACGAATTGTAAGAACCAAACCATAGTACACCTGCCAACTAACAAAGAGTTGAAGTGTTTCTATTTTCAGAAAAAATCAACTATTTTTACAAACAAATAAACCTATTATGAAATACGCAATAGTAACTCTTTTATTTTTTAGTCTAATTGCCTGCAATACAAATACCAACACCTATACATTAAGTGGTAGCGCAGATGGATTAGAAGATGGTTCAAAGGTCATTATATACTCCCTAAAAGATAACCGTACAAACGTGTTAGACACTTTGGTGATAAATAATGGTGTGTTTTCTGGGACCTTTGAAAACCTAACAGAGCCGTCCATGTATTTTATGGTTGTTAGTAATAGTAGCATCCCTTATTTTCCTGAAAGTGAAGATTTAAAAGCAACTATCTATAAAGATAGTATTCAAGCTTCGTTTGTAACTGGAAACCTTCAAAATGACTCCTACAGAGAGTTTGCAATAAATTCA
>JABHYI010000041.1 GCA_018656255.1 Bacteroidota bacterium | reverse complement strand
TATTTGTTTTTCTTGTCCCAAGACCTCCTTGCAGGCTCATAAATGTTTTTACAGGAAAAAGCGTGCTCTGTTGTAATTTTAAAAAAACTAGTCCAGCCCTAAGAGAGGCTGTATTGAAATCTTGAATATTTTGAGGGTTTGAGTTTTGGGATAAAAGTTCATTGGAGGTTTTTGAGTTGAAGCCTAAAGATGCTTTAGATCTTGGTGATATTTGGTAAGAAGTGCTCACTCCTTGAGATGCCGAAGAGAATGTGCTATCCCGTTTAAAAATGTTAAGTTCTGCTTGAATCCCGAAAGGAGTTCTAAATAAATAGGGTAGTTGTGTTTTTAATGTTAGGCTTTCTTGATCTGAGCCATCTGCTTTGTATTTTATAACAAGTTGCTCTCCAAAGTTAAGATTGTTGTTTAGTACTAAATCTATATAGCCGTTAAATGCTAGGTTTTGTGTTTGCTCATTGGTGGCAAAACCTATAATACCATCAAATGTGTTGAAGTTTTGTTTTTCTAGATATAAATAGAGCGTTGTTTTTTCTTTTTCAAATAATGCTTGGGGCGGCTTGATACTGTTTGCAAATCCCAGACTATTTAAAGCGTTGTTTTTTTCAACTACTTGCTGGCTGTCAAAAACAGTTCCTTTTTTTATACCCGCATAATATTTTATAAACGAGGCAGGAAATTTTTGATATCCTTTCACAGCAATTGAATCAATTGTTCTTTTTGATGTTACAGATGTTTTTAGGGTGGCTAGAAGTATAGTGTCTTGGGTGCTAAGGTTTGTTAGTTTTAGTCTACCAAATGTATTTCCGTTTTTTGTTTGCAGATGGTTTAGTTTCTCTAAGGTACTTTTGCTCTCTTGCAAGGGTATGATGAAATAATTTTCTTTTGTGTTTTTTGCAATAAGCGCAACTTGATTTTGGGTAAATGGAGTGTTACTATAGTCTACCTTTAGCTGCGTATATCTTTTGCCTATGTAAAAGTTAGCTGCAACTGTTGAGTCTGAAATTCTCTCCATAGAGTTCAAGGAGTTTTCTAAGTATCCAAACATTTCTATTTTCTTAGAAAGTCTTTCTATTTCTTTTTTTACACTTTCAAAATCCTCATGTTTTTGGGTTATTGCCAGATCGTCTTCAAGTGTTTTTGGCATGCTCGTTTCAAAAGATACGGTGAGGGTTATATCCTGGCTGTGTGCAAGCAAGAAAAAACCGGTATATATATTAAGGTATATAAATATGTAGCAAATTCTCTTCAAAGAGGGTGTGATTTATTTTGTAATAGTAACGATTGCATTTCGTTTTTAATATCTGAAAGCATAAATATTAAAAAACAATAAATTTTAATAGTCTAAGGTTTGAGATATCAAATAATTATTATATTTTTGCACGCCCTAATAAGAGGGAACTAATAAATAACAACTAAGTATAACAAGGAATTTTATGCCAACTATTTCACAATTAGTACGAAAAGGAAGGACCAAAATAACCAAGAAGTCAAAATCGGCTGCCTTAGATTCATGTCCGCAACGCCGCGGAGTATGTACACGTGTTTATACTACCACACCAAAAAAACCGAATTCAGCGATGCGTAAAGTTGCTCGTGTTCGTTTAACAAATGGTAAGGAAGTAAACGCTTACATCGGTGGTGAAGGACACAATCTACAAGAACACTCGATAGTATTGGTTAGAGGTGGAAGGGTGAAGGATTTGCCTGGAGTTAGATATCATATCGTTCGTGGAGCTTTAGACACCGCTGGTGTTGACGGTAGAACACAACGTAGATCTAAGTACGGAGCAAAACGCCCTAAGAAGTAATTTTAATTTTTTTTAAAACGAAGACATGAGAAAAAGAGCAGCCAAGAAAAGACCGCTTTTACCGGATCCTAGATTCAACGATCAGTTAGTTACACGCTTTGTGAACAACTTGATGTGGGATGGTAAGAAGTCGGTAGCATTCAAGGTTTTCTATGATGCAATTGACATTGTAGAGGAGAAGAAAACAGACGAAGAAAAAACAGGTGTAGAGATTTGGAAGGACGCCCTTTCAAACGTAATGCCTCACGTAGAAGTACGAAGTCGTAGAGTAGGTGGTGCAACCTACCAGATACCTAACCAGATTCGTGCCGATCGTAAAATATCTACTGCAATGAAGTGGTTAATTGGTTTCGCTAGAAAGCGTAACGAAAAATCTATGGCACAAAAGCTAGCTTCAGAGATTCTAGCAGCAGCTAAAGAAGAAGGAGCAGCGGTTAAAAAGCGTACTGATACGCACAAAATGGCCGAAGCAAATAAAGCATTCTCACACTTTAGATTCTAATAGAAATGGCAAGAGATTTAAGATACACAAGAAATATAGGAATTGCTGCTCATATTGATGCTGGTAAAACTACCACAACTGAGCGTGTTTTATATTATACTGGAGTTTCACATAAAATTGGTGAAGTACATGATGGTGCTGCAACAATGGATTGGATGGCGCAAGAGCAAGAACGTGGTATTACCATTACTTCTGCTGCTACTACCTGTGAGTGGAAATTTCCGATAGAAAACGGAGAAGCAACACCAGACACAAAAGGATATCACTTTAACATTATTGACACACCTGGTCACGTAGATTTTACTGTAGAGGTAAACAGATCTCTTCGTGTATTGGATGGATTGGTTTTCTTGTTTAGTGCAGTTGATGGTGTAGAGCCTCAGTCTGAAACTAACTGGAGACTTGCAGATAACTATAAAGTTCCGAGAATTGGGTTCGTTAACAAGATGGACCGTCAAGGATCAGACTTTTTAGGAGTTTGCCAACAGGTGAAAGATATGTTGAAATCTAATGCAGTGCCAATAGTTTTAAATATTGGTGACGAAGAAGATTTCAAAGGTGTAATTGATTTAGTAAAAAACCGTGCTATTGTATGGCATGATGAGACTCAAGGTGCAACATTTGATGTTGTTGATATCCCTGAGGATATGAAAGAAGAAGCTCGTAAGTACCGTGCACTCTTAATTGAAGAAGTTGCAAGTTATGACGAGAATCTTTTAGAAAAATTCATGGAAGATGAAGATTCTATTACAGAGCAAGAAGTGCATGCAGCACTTAGAGCTGCTGTAATGGATATGGCTATCATTCCTATGGTTTGTGGTTCAGCCTTTAAAAACAAAGGGGTACAGTTTCTCTTAGATGCTGTATGTCGTTACCTGCCTTCTCCTATGGATAAGGAAGGTATTGTTGGAATGAACCCAGAGACAGAAAAAGAAGAAATTCGCAAGCCAAGTGTAAAGGAGCCTTTCGCTGCACTGGCATTTAAAATTGCTACAGATCCTTTTGTAGGTCGTTTGGCATTTTTTAGAGCGTATTCTGGTCGTTTGGATGCAGGTTCTTACGTTTTAAACAATCGTTCTGGTAAAAAAGAACGTATTTCACGTATTTACCAAATGCATGCCAACAAGCAAAATGCAATTGATTATATAGAAGCTGGAGATATTGGCGCTGCTGTTGGATTTAAATCTATTAAAACAGGAGATACACTTTCTGCAGAAAAACATCCTATTGTTTTAGAATCTATGGACTTCCCTGATCCGGTAATTGGTATCGCGGTGGAGCCTAAGACTAAGGCAGATGTTGATAAATTAGGTATTGGACTAGGAAAACTTGCTGAAGAGGATCCAACCTTTACGGTTCGTTCAGATGAGGCTTCAGGGCAAACTATTATATCAGGAATGGGTGAACTTCACCTTGATGTTATTGTAGACCGTCTAAGACGTGAATTTAACGTAGAAGTGAATCAAGGACAACCACAGGTTGAATATAAAGAAGCTATTACAAGATCTGCAGATCACAGAGAGGTTTACAAGAAACAATCTGGTGGACGTGGAAAGTTTGCGGACATCGTATTTACGATCGAACCTGCAGATGAAGGTGTAGTAGGGCTTCAATTTGAGTCAGTAATTAAAGGGGGTAACGTTCCTAAGGAATTTATTCCATCTATTGAAAAAGGATTCAAGATGGCCATGGTAAATGGTCCTCTAGCAGGATATGAAGTGGATTCAATGAAAGTAACTTTGCGTGATGGTTCTTACCATGATGTGGATTCAGATCAGTTATCTTTTGAATTAGCTGCAAAACTTGGATTTAAAAACTCTGCAAAAGCTGCAAAAGCCGTTATTATGGAGCCAATTATGAAGCTTGAGGTGATTACACCTGAAGAGAATATGGGTGACATAGTAGGGGATTTAAATAGAAGAAGAGGTCAAGTGAGTGACATGGGTGACCGTGCAGGAGCAAAGACCGTTAAGGCTACAGTACCACTTTCTGAAATGTTTGGATATGTTACAACACTCCGTACATTATCATCAGGTCGTGCAACATCAACAATGGAATTTTCACACTATGCAGAGACTCCTTCTAGTATTTCAGAAGAGGTAATCACTGCAGCAAGAGGAACTAACGCTTAATATTACAGCAATGAGTCAAAAAATAAGAATTAAATTAAAGTCATACGATCATAATTTAGTAGACAAATCTGCTGAAAAAATCGTTAAGACAGTAAAGTCAACAGGTGCTGTAGTAACTGGGCCAATTCCATTGCCAACACACAAAAAGATTTTTACTGTACTACGTTCACCACACGTAAACAAGAAGAGTAGAGAACAGTTCCAATTAAGTTCTTACAAGAGATTATTGGACATCTACAGTTCTTCTTCAAAAACAATTGACGCTCTAATGAAGTTAGAGTTGCCAAGTGGTGTAGAGGTAGAGATCAAAGTATAAGTGAATGCTCACTTTTGTGGGTATCTCATTATCATGAGGCTTCTGCTTTGCAGAAGATGAACATGTCCTAAGCTGCGTGCGAAGGAAAAACGGTAAACAAAGTAATATTCGGGGTCGAATTTATTTTGACCCCGTTTTATTTTAAAAAAGAAAAACTGTTGCATGAGCAACGAATTTTAATAATCAATAAATAATAAATTATGTCTGGGTTAATTGGAAAAAAGATAGGGATGACCAGCATCTTTGACGAGAACGGTAAGAATATACCGTGTACCGTTATTGAGTGTGGGCCCTGTGTTGTTACCCAAGTCAGAACTATGGAGGTTGATGGGTATGAAGCCCTTCAGCTTGGTTTCGATGACAAGAAGACTGCTACTAAAGCTGCCCAAGGGCACTTTAAAAAAGCAGGAACCGTTGCAAAACGCAAAGTCGCCGAATTTAAAGGTTTTGATGAGGAAGTTAAATTAGGTGATACAATCACTGTTGAACATTTTGCTGAAGGAGAGTTTGTCGATGTGGCAGCCACTTCTAAAGGTAAAGGATTTCAAGGAGTTGTAAAACGTCACGGTTTTGCCGGTGTAGGACAAGCTACACACGGTCAGCACAACCGTTTAAGAGCGCCAGGTTCTATTGGTGCAGCATCGTATCCTGCGAGAGTATTCAAAGGAATGAAGATGGCTGGACAAATGGGGAACGAAAAGGTGAAAGTTCAAAATTTAAGAGTTTTAAAAGTAGTTGCTGAAAAGAACCTACTTGTTGTAAAGGGATGTATCCCTGGACATAAAAACGCTTATGTAACCATCGAGAAATAATGAAGGTAGCTGTATTAGATAGTAAAGGAAAAGACACAGGTAGAAAGGTTGAACTTTCTAAAGAAGTGTTTGGTATAGAACCTAATAATCACGCTGTATATCTTGATGTAAAGCAGTACTTGGCAAACCAACGTCAGGGAACGCATAAATCAAAAGAACGCGCAGAGATTTCAGGATCTACAAGAAAGATAAAAAAACAAAAAGGAACTGGTACTGCCCGTGCGGGAAGTATCAAGTCTGGTGTTTTTAAAGGCGGTGGTCGTATGTTTGGTCCTAGACCAAGAAACTACTCGTTTAAATTAAATAAGAACTTGAAGCGTTTAGCTCGTAAATCTGCCCTTACAATGAAGGCAAATGATAAGGCAATCGTTGTGTTAGAAGACTTAAAATTTGACACACCTAAAACAAAAGATTTTACTGCTGTATTAAAGACTTTAGGTCTTGAGGGCAAAAAGTCTTTGTTTGTGTTGGGTGAACCAAATAATAATGTATATTTGTCTTCGCGAAATTTAACAGGTACTGAAGTCATAAGTAACTCAGAATTAAGTACTTATAAAATTTTGAATGCAAATAGTGTTATACTATTTGAAGGTTCATTGGAAGGAATTGAGTCAAACTTAAGTAAATAGAAACAAGATGAGTATCTTAATAAAACCTATAATTACGGAAAAAGCTACAGCCGATGCGGAATTAAATAACCGTTACGGATTTATAGTAAACCCAAAGGCGAATAAGGTAGAAATCAAAAAAGCAGTTGAGGCTGCTTATGAAGTTTCTGTTCTTAAAGTTCGCACATTAAATGTCCGCCCGGACAGAAAAACTCGTTTTACAAAAACGGGAGTTCAAACTGGTAAAACAAATGCTTACAAAAAAGCAATTGTACAGGTGGCGGAAGGTGATACAATAGATTTTTACGGAGGAGCTGAATAAGCTTTTCATTTAAAACAAAGACAAAAATGTCAGTAAGAAAATTAAAACCAATCACCCCAGGACAGCGTTTTAGAGTTGTAAATGGATTTGACGCCATTACAACTGATAAGCCGGAGAAAAGTTTATTAGCTCCGAACAAAAGATCTGGTGGTAGAAACAGTCAAGGAAAAATGACCATGCGCTATATAGGTGGTGGTCACAAAAAGAAATACAGAATCATCGATTTCAAACGTGAAAAAGCAGGAGTTCCTGCTACTGTAGCGTCTATCGAGTATGATCCAAACCGTACAGCATTTATCGCTTTATTAAACTATCAAGATGGTGAAAAGCGTTATGTAATTGCTCAAAACGGTCTTCAGGTAGGTCAAAACATCGTCTCTGGCGATTCAGTTGCTCCAGAAATTGGAAATGCTATGGCCCTTTCATCAATTCCATTAGGTACAATTATCTCTTGTATAGAGTTGCGTCCAGGACAAGGAGTTGTATTGGCTCGTAGTGCTGGTGCATTTGCACAGTTAATGGCCCGTGATGGTAAATT
>JABHYI010000042.1 GCA_018656255.1 Bacteroidota bacterium | reverse complement strand
CCCAAGTAAAGATGTAGATGGTTTTCATCCAGAAAACTTTGGGAGAATGGCATTGGATATGTCCACCTTTATACCTGCCACTCCTTTTGGAATTTTAGAGTTGTTAGAGCGTTACAAAGTTGATACAAAAGGGAAGCATACTGTTGTTATTGGTAGAAGCCATATTGTTGGTAGGCCAATGAGTATTTTAATGAGCCGCAAGGGTTGGCCAGGAAACTCTACAGTAACCCTAACACACAGTAATACAAAAAACATAACACAAATAATTAGCCAGGCAGACATTGTGATTTCTGCCCTAGGGGTTCCTAATTTTTTGAAAGCAGAAATGGTAAAAGATGATGCGGTGATTATAGATGTAGGAATTACACGCGTAGAGGATCTATCAAAGCCTAAGGGATATAGAATTGTTGGTGATGTAGATTTTGATGGGGTTAGCAAAAAGGCAAGCTTTATAACTCCCGTTCCAGGTGGTGTAGGACCAATGACCATTGCCATGCTACTAAAAAACACCTTACTAGCCAGAGAGCAGCGCGCTATCTCTAAAAACTAATATATAGTACTATTAAAAAGCCCTTTACGAGATAATCTCCTAAAGGGCTTTTTTATTATGTGCTTTACTGAAATTAGAGCTGTATATCTATACAAGCTCTCTCTAGCTTTTTAACTAGCAAATAACTGGCTTGGATCTGCAAAGGCTTTAAACTCTAGAGCGTTTGAGCTAGGGTCTTTAAAAAACATTGTTGCCTGTTCTCCTACAAGGCCTTTAAATCTAGTGTAGGGTGCTATGATAAACTCGACGTTTTTTTCTTGAAGTTGTTTTGCCAGCTCATTGAAAGTATCCATATCAAGCACGACACCAAAATGAGGTATAGGAACCTCTTTGCCATCTACAGTATTTGTTGGAGCTTTGGATTGCGAGTCCTGTTTTAGATGGATAACAAGTTGGTGTCCAAAGAAATTAAAATCTACCCAATGATCACTGCTTCTTCCCTCTTGGCAGCCTAGTGTGTCTCTGTAAAATGTTCTACAACTTGCTAAGTTATCAACGGGTATGGCTAGATGGAAAGGCGAGCGTGTTTGCATAGCTTTAATGTTTTAGTTGAAAGTTTACGATGTTACTGACCCTCCCAGGCAATCATAAAATATTTAAAGGTAGCACCTTGTGGTATTTGAGATGCTTCAATGGTTAGGTTAGGGTTGTACCTTAGGTTTTCTGGTAGTTGTTTTTTGTCTATGGTGATAAATACATCACTATCTTTTAGAAAGATTACAACAGCATCTATACTTGTTTGGATTCCAGAAATTTCATAGTTGTCTTTAATATCTTTAAAGGTGCTCTTTATAGATAGCCCTTTGCTTGTTTTGTATCTAGAGTCATACACTCGTAGGTTGTTTATTGTTGCCTCAGGACTGTTTTGTATATCTGGAGATAGCCCCAGTAGTTTGCTGCCATCTTTTGAAAACACCTCTAGATCTCCTTGCAAGGCATCACTAGGGCTACTATTTGAGAGGGGCACAATACTGTCATTTGCAAAAACAGTCTTTAGTTGTTTAAGGGTAGTTTGGCTTGTGAGTGTCCCAATTTTACCATTTGTTATGGTAAAGGCGTCTTTTTTATTTGTGCATTGTACAGATAGTAAAGCGGCTAGGGCTGTTATAATAATAGCATTTTTCATTATTTGATTTTGGTTGTTTGTGTATTAATCTGGTAGTTGGTGCAGGTGAGTACTCTTAATTTTTTATAAAAATAACAATTGTATCCTGTCTTGTAAAACAATATAGTATTTAGTTTTATAGCAAGGTATATTAGGTTGTTTTAATGTGCCTATTTAAAGAAAGATACTCCTGTTTTGTCTTTGCAGAAATAGGTACCCATCGTAGATAATTATACTATCTTTGCTGGCGTATGCAAAAAGAGATTCAAGAGCAAGTAAATAAAGGTATGATGCTTCCACTTATGGAAGAGTTCTATACCATCCAAGGAGAGGGTTTTCATAAAGGGACT
>JABHYI010000043.1 GCA_018656255.1 Bacteroidota bacterium | reverse complement strand
TTTAGAGTAATAGCTATTTATTATAAATTAACACGTGAATTTAGAAAAGGAAATAAATGAAATTGTAGGGTTTAAAAACCTAGAATTGCTAGCTACCCAAGTGGTAGAGGGGTTTATTTCTGGCTTGCATAAATCTCCATTTCATGGTTTTTCCGCAGAATTTGCAGAGCACAAAATTTATAACAGTGGTGAAAGCACCAAACATATAGATTGGAAACTTTTTGCTAAAACAGATAAGCTTTACACAAAGCGCTACGAGGAAGAAACTAATTTGCGCTGCCACCTTATACTAGATAATAGTAGCTCGATGCATTACCCGGCGCTTCAGGACATGCACATTGACAATCTCAACAAAATTGGCTTTGCCTCATTAGCCAGCGCCGCGATTATGAATTTGATGAAACGCCAGCGTGATTCTGTGGGCATGAGTATCTACAGTGATCGCTATGAATTTTATAGCAACGAAAAAGCAAGTGAGCGTCATCATCAAATGTTATTACAACAGCTCAATAAAGCCCTTGGGAGTAAAAGTAGTGGCGTACAAACAAATACCTATGAGCATCTACATTTAATTGCTGAAAAATTAAAGCGCAGAAGTTTGGTTTTTTTGTTTACAGACATGTTTCAAAGCGATAAACAGCAGCACAAGCTTTTTGAGGCACTGCAGCATTTAAAGTACAACAAACACGAAGTAGTTTTGTTTCACACCTATGATAAAGAGAAAGAAATTCACTTCGATTTTAACAACCGTCCAAAGAAGTTTATTGATACTGAGACCTCAGAACATATCAATCTCTATCCAGATAATGTGAAAGAAAACTATGAAACTGCAGTGCAATCTTACTTTGATACCCTGGCCCTAAAATGTGGACACTATAGAATTAAATACGTTCCTGTAGATGTGAATGATAGCTTTAATACCATTCTCACCACTTATTTGGTGGAGCGTGCAAGGTTTGGTTGATGCCTCACGCAATACAAAGGCGGGATATCAGAGCATTACAAAAAAAAACAGAAATATTTAAAATAAATGTTTGCAGTTATAAATGGTAGTTTTATATTTGCACTCGCTTCTAGCAATAGAAGTTAAAGACAAGCTTTTAAAGTCTCTAAAATAGTAGCACGGTCTGGTAGTTCAGTTGGTTAGAATACCTGCCTGTCACGCAGGGGGTCGCGAGTTCGAGTCTCGTCCAGACCGCAGAAAAATGTTGTGTTGAGTCCTTTAAATAGGGCTTGTGGTTTATTAATAGACCGATGAGAAGCTTATCCAAACGGATGGGCTTTTTTTGTTTAAGATATTGACGTATATTACGAACAAAACCAACAAATGAGCACATTATCAAATTCTTTCCCAAACCCTATTCATTCAAACAAATACCTTGTTAACGGTGTTCTTAAGCAATGGACAGGTGCTAAAGCTGAGGTATATTCAAATATTTATTACGAAAATGGAGCGCCAACGCTATTGGGCTCTGTTCCTGATATGGATACAGAGGCTGCCAACGAGGCTATAAACTCTGCAGTTGCAGCTTTTGATAAAGGGAAGGGTGATTGGCCAACCATGAAAGTGAAGGATAGAATTGCTTGCATGAATACTTTTGTCGAAAAGATGAGGCCACATAGAGAAGAGGTAGTAAGGCTACTGATGTGGGAAATAGGAAAGACTAAAAATGATGCTTGCAAAGAATTTGACAGAACAATAGATTATATCCTAGATACCATTGAGGCCTACAAGAAACTTGATAGAAAGAGCGCAAAGTTTGATAATGAAAGCGGAATATTTGCTCATATTAGAAGGAGCCCTCTTGGTGTTGTACTCTGTCTTGGGCCCTATAACTATCCATTAAATGAAACTTTTTGTTTGCTTATCCCGGCTTTAATTATGGGGAATACTACCATATTTAAACCGGCCAAGCTAGGAGTACTATTAATTACACCATTATTAAAAGCATTTCAAGAAAGCTTTCCTCCAGGGGTGGTAAATATTGTATTTGGTCGTGGGCGCAAAATTGCTGCTCCAATAATGCAGACTGGTTTTGTAGATGTACTTGCTTTAATAGGTCACAGCACCTCTGCCGTAGCACTTCAAGATGAGCATCCATTTAAAAACAGACTGCGATTAATTTTAGGTCTTGAGGCAAATAATCCAGCAATTATTCTTCCAGACACTGATCTTGATCTTGTTGTTCAAGAATGTATATCAGGTACATTGTCTTACAATGGGCAGCGTTGTACTGCTTTGAAAGTACTGTTTGTACATGCAGATATCGTAGATGAGTTTAATAAACGTTTTGCAGAAGCTGTAGACGCATTGAAATTTGGATTACCGTGGGAAGATGATGTTTTTCTTACGCCACTTCCAGAAAAAAACAAACCAGCATATATTGATGGATTAATTAAAGACGCGGTTTCAAAAGGAGCTAAGATTTTAAACAAACGTGGGGGTGAACTTAGTGAAAATTATTGCTATCCAGCTGTATTATATCCTGTTTCAACAGATATGAAAGTCTTTCAAGAAGAACAATTTGGTCCTGTTATTCCAATCATCTCTTTTACTACTATTGACGAGCCACTAGACGCAATTGCAGCTTCACAATATGGGCAACAAGTAAGCCTTTTTGGTAAAGACACCAAGCAGCTAGGACCTCTTATAGATATACTCGCCAATTTGGTTTGTAGAGTCAATCTAAACAGCGCTTGCCAACGTGGTCCAGATATTTATCCATTTACAGGAAGAAAAAACTCTGCAGTAGGAACATTAAGTGTTTTTGATGCACTGAGGAGTTTTTCAATACGCAGTTTTGTTGCCACAAAGGACAATGAATATAACAAAGAAATCCTTGAAAAATTATTAGCATCAAAAGATTCTAATTTTATAACTACAGACTACCTTTTGTAGCGCCTTTAATTGCACATTCTTTGAAGTGGGTTAATGTGGCTTCAAATACAATTCTAGTTTTGAGATATTGGCTCAAGGACTACTGCTATCTCATTTTTCCTAAAAAATAGGTCATAAGGAGGATTGTATCCAAAGCAGTAAAATTGGTTGGTGTGCTCAATATCATTGGCCTTTAAAACGGCAATTAATGTGTCTTTATTTTCTTTAATTGTAGCATCACTAGCCCATCCAGAAAAGGTTATTACAGCCATTGTTTTTTGCGGCTCTTGTTTAAAGGTGATGTCTGCTTGATTTGGTTTTGGCAGGGCCTCTTTTGAAATTGCCTTTGGAACCATAAACCCCATAGACGGAGTATCACCCAAAGACATACTAACGGGTGAGGTCATTGCAATTTTTTGGTTACGCTCATTGGCTCCAAAAATATAGCCGCCTAATTTAGAGAACCCATTGCTCGCATTTTGTTTATAACCCTGATTTGAAAGGGGCACGTTTGTGAAGAGCCTGGCCTGGTAGTCCCGAATTTCTATTTCTCCCACAACAGTGGCCACGGTATAAGGATAGAATTCAATTTTGGTGCTACTTCTGTGGATAAAAAACTGAGCTATAATAAAAAATACAACTATTGATCCAATTACAATGTATAGTGTTTTCATGGCGGTTTATTTACAGAGAATACACCAATCTAAAAGTTACAAAGCGTGGTTGTATAAACGTCTCAGAAGTAAATACCGAAATGTTACTAGCGTTATTTTGAACTTGAGAATCTATACCCAAAATATTTGTAGCACGAATTTCATATTCAAGGCTAGCATCTTTATCTTTTCTATAAGACAGTGATGCATTCCAAG
>JABHYI010000207.1 GCA_018656255.1 Bacteroidota bacterium | reverse complement strand
GGTGGTACATTTACTACAGTTCCTTCTAAAAGTTTTAGAAGAGCTTGTTGCACACCTTCTCCACTTACATCTCTGGTAATAGATGGATTGTCACTCTTACGAGCAATTTTATCTATCTCATCAATAAAGACAATTCCCTTTTCGGCTTTTTCAAGATTATAATCTGCAGCCTGTAACAAACGTGTTAAAATGGTTTCTACATCTTCTCCAACATATCCTGCTTGTGTGAGTACAGTCGCGTCCACAATGGCCAGTGGCACATTGAGCATTCTTGCTATGGTTTTGGCCACCAATGTTTTACCCGTTCCTGTTTGCCCAACAATAATGATATTACTTTTTTGAATATCTATATCGTCTTGTGTTTTTGGCTGTAACAAACGCTTGTAATGATTATAAACAGCCACAGACATCACTCTTTTAGTGTGATCCTGCCCTATTACATAATCATCCAAAAAAGCCTTGATTGTCTTTGGCTTTTTAAGCATCACGTCTTTACTTAGATCTTCATCACCCACTTGCGAGGCTTCCTCTACTATAATCCCGTGGGCCTGCTCAATACAACGATCGCAAATATGAGCATCTATACCCGCAATTAGCAAGCTAGTGTCTACTTTTTTCCGACCACAGAAAGAACATTCTAAAACCTCTTTTGACATGAATTGCTGTTTGTATTATCCTCTTTTTAATATTTCGTCAATCATACCGTACTCCAAAGCCTTGTCTGACTTCATCCAGTAATCACGATCACTATCCTCATAGACCTTATCATAGCTTTGCCCACTGTGGCTGGCTATAATATTGTATAATTCTGTTTTTAAAGTCATGATTTCTCTAGCAGTAATCTCAATATCACTTGCCTGTCCTTGGGCTCCTCCAAGTGGCTGATGAATCATCACTCTTGAGTGAGTCAAACCACTGCGTTTACCCTTTTCTCCAGCACACAATAATACGGCTCCCATGGAAGCTGCCATACCTGTACAAATTGTAGCTACATCTGGCTTTATAAATTGCATCGTGTCATAAATCCCTAAACCAGCATACACGCTTCCTCCAGGAGAGTTGATATATATCTGGATATCCTTTGATGCATCTACACTTTCTAAAAAGAGCAATTGCGCTTGTACGATATTGGCAACTTGATCGCTAATTCCAGTACCTAAAAAGATTATTCTATCCATCATCAGGCGTGAAAAAACATCAAAAATGGCAATATTCATCTGCCGCTCCTCAATTATGTTTGGCGTAAGGTTACTTGGGTACATGCTACTCATTATTTTTTCATAATAAGTACTGCTTATGCCCTGGTCCTTAATCGCGTATTTTTTAAATTCTTCTCCGTAGTTCATAAAACTGTTTATTCTTAAAATTTTAAATATTGTTTAATACATTACAAAAAAGATACCTAAACATCTAATATGCCTAATTGGCGGTAATGTACACTAAAGATACCTAAATTTTTAAAGATTTATGCGTAGGCCTCTTTAATGAATTTATCATAAGAAACTTCTTTTATCTTAAGCTTTGCATTTTCCTTGAAGAAATCTAATAGTTTGCTAGAGTTTAACTGCTCACTCAAACGCTTTACCTCATCCTGGTTTGACATAATTCTTGAAGCAATATTATTTAGTTCTTCTTCACTAGGGTCAAGCTGTCCAAATTGAGCCATTTGTCCTTTTATCATCTCAAGAGCGTATGCCTTCAACTCATCAAAGGTTACTTGCAAATTATGCTCTGCTCTTAGTTTTCCCTCAATTAACTGGTAGCGCAATCCTTTTTCGCTGCGGGCATATTCTGCCTTGGCCTCTTCTGGGGTCATTGGGTTTTCTCCAGAGACTTGTATCCAACGCTCCAAAAAGTCTTTAGGTAAGTCAAATTTTGTGTTTTCAATTAAAGACTCTACAACGTCATTGAGCATTTTTTGATCACTTTGTTGCGCAAATTGCTTCTCTGCATCTTCTTTGATCTTTTCTTTAAGTGCCTTTTCTGAGGTTACATTCCCTTCTCCAAATAGCTTGTCAAACAACTCTTGGTTTAAATCTGCCATCTCACGGGTGTTCACTTCTTCTATTTTAAAAGAAACATCTACAGATAACCCCTTTGCATCTTCTGCAGAAACACCAAAGTGTTTTTGATTGTCTTGCTCTTGGGCAAACATGCCTTTTGTTTTCAAAGAAACAACATCACCAGGTTTTGCTCCAATCAAGGCTTTTATTTGCGTTTTCCCTTTCAAGCTATCAAGCTCAATGGTCGTGCTTTTATCTATCTCTTTCTCTGGGTTGGTAAAAGTACCCGTAATCTCATCTGCTTTTGCTGCCTCGGTTTTAGACTTTAAGGTCCCGTATTGCTTACGGATAGATTTTACTTGGTTGTCAAGCATTTCTTTGTCTGCAACAATTTTATAGGCAGTAACTGATTTTTTAGCAACATCTACTTTAAAGCTTGGAGACAATCCCAGATCAAACTCAAAGGTAAACTCATCAGTATCCCAGTTTATTTCTGTTTCGTTTTTAGGAAGTGGGTTTCCTAAAACATCTAATTTTTCTTGGGTCAAAAAGTTATGTAACCCTTCTTGTAATAGTTTATTTACCTCCTCTACTAAAACGCCTCTACCATACTGTTTTTTAACCATCCCCATCGGGATATGCCCTTTTCTAAAACCTGGTATGTTTGCTGTTTTCTTGTAGTTATTTAATACCTTAGTTACCTTGTCTTGGTAATCATCTTTTGAGATTACTACGGTTACTACTGCATTTAGTGCATCAACATCTTTCTTTTTGATATCCATTGTATTGTAAATTTTAATTTAAATAGCTCATAAATAAAGAGATATAGCCTGCATTTATGAGCGTGCAAAGATATATCAAATTACTAGATGTTACAAGCAAAACACCCAACATAAAACAAATCTAGAAGGAGTGATTTTTAAGTTTTATTTTATCAAAAGCTCAGGGCTTTAGGGTAAGGTAGTTTGAAAAAACTATGATGTATACCCGTGTTTGAAAACAAAAAAAAGCGCTGTATAAAATACAGCGCTTTTTAAATTTAAGTGCGGATGACAGGAATCGAACCTGCACGCCTTGCGGCACTAGATCCTAAGTCTAGCATGTCTACCAGTTCCACCACATCCGCAGACCTTAGCCAAAGCAATGTATTAGCTTTGGGTCGGCAAATATACATAATTGTTATAATTAACAAACAATCTTTATTAAGAAATAATGCTTTTAATTACCTTTAGCTTTTATACCGAAATATACCTTTAAATTGCTTCGGAAATTTTAAAAGTCAAATTATTTATGAAAAGTGCCAAACCCTATATTACCCAACACAAAGACAGATTTATAGACGAGCTGTTATCCTTGTTAAAAATACCTAGCATTTCTGCAGACAAAGCATACGCCAAAGATGTTATTAGAACAGCAGATGTCATAAAATCTAGCCTTGAAAAAGCAGGCTGTGACCACGTAGAAATATGCGAGACTCCAGGGTACCCTATTGTGTACGGAGAAAAAATAATAGACCCAACACTTCCAACGATATTGGTGTATGGTCATTATGATGTACAACCACCAGACCCAATAGAATTGTGGGACAGTCCACCTTTTGAGCCAGTTATCAAAAAAACAGAGCTACATCCTCAAGGAGCTATTTTTGCTCGTGGTAGTTGTGATGATAAGGGCCAAATGTACATGCATGTAAAAGCCATGGAATACATGACAACAACCGGTCAACTACCCTGTAACGTTAAATTTATGATTGAGGGAGAAGAAGAGGTAGGTAGCGAAAGCCTTGGTTGGTTTGTAGAAAGAAACCAAGAAAAATTGTCTAATGATGTGATCTTAATTAGTGACACAGGTATGATTGCCAACGATATACCAAGTATCACAACCGGTCTGCGCGGTTTAAGTTATGTGGAGGTGGAAGTTACAGGGCCAAATAGAGATCTGCACAGCGGTTTGTATGGAGGCGCTGTTGCAAACCCTATCAATGTATTAACCAAGATGATTGCATCTTTAACCGATGAGAACAACCACATTACAATTCCAGGATTTTATGATGATGTAGAGGAGCTTTCTCAGGCAGAAAGAGCCAAAATGGCCCAAGCTCCTTTTAGCAAGGAAGCATATTGCAAATCAATAGGGATTGAAGACACCTATGGAGAAGCAACCTACACCACCAATGAGCGAAACAGTATACGTCCCACACTTGATGTAAATGGTATCTGGGGAGGCTACACCGGTGAAGGTGCCAAGACCGTAATTGCAAGCCAAGCTTTTGCAAAAATATCGATGCGCCTTGTTCCAGACCAAAATTGGAAAGAAATCACAACACTGTTTAAAAATCATTTTGAGAGTATTGCTCCAAAGGGAGTTACTGTAAAAGTTAACCCACACCATGGGGGGCAAGCTTATGTTACTCCTATAGATAGTCTTGGATATAAAGCAGCGAGTAAGGCCTACGAGAGCACCTTTGGAAAAACACCAATTCCGCAGCGCAGTGGAGGAAGTATTCCAATTGTTGCTTTGTTTGAAAAAGAACTAAAAAGTAAAACTATCTTAATGGGCTTTGGTCTAGATAGTGACGCCATACACTCTCCTAATGAGCATTTTGGTGTCTGGAATTACTTAAAAGGAATAGAAACCATTCCTCAGTTTTACCATTACTTTACTCAAATGAGTAAATAAAACTCAAATCTTAAAGCAATAAAAAGCCCTGCTGGTTATAAAACTAGCAGGGCTTTTATGGTAGTTAAAATACTTACAATTTTTTTACATATTCGGTAATAAGTACAATTTGTACCCCGTCTACTTTTCCTTCTATAAAGGTGTCATTCTCGTGATCTAATGAAATACGCCGCACGGCAGTACCCTGTTTGGCAACCATACTAGATCCTTTTACTTTCAAATCTT
>JABHYI010000044.1 GCA_018656255.1 Bacteroidota bacterium | reverse complement strand
CTGCTGTTTGTTGGTAAGGTCCTCCAGAGTCTATTAAAGCGCCACCTACTTCTCTAAATTCCCAAGAAGTTTCTTCGGCGTAATCATCAGTAGTTAATTCTAGAATTACCTGAGATGTACCATACGCATCACCACTACCACCTATAATAAATGGACTTGAAACGTCATTGTTTGAGTCGTTTTGATCATCTGTACCATTGCAAGACACAAGGCTTACATTAAATACGTAAGAACCTTCTGCCAAATCAATAGGGTCTAAAACAAAAACTTCAGACTCATTTTGAGATAACGCACCGTTAAAATTTATAGTTTCAATAGCACCACTATTTATTTGCCATGAAATTTCTGCGGTTGTAATATCATTTAAACCAAAGTTGCTTAGGCTAATAGATGGAGTTATGATAGTCACACCACAACTTACCTCTGGAATATCTACAGAGACAGCAGCATCAAGATCTAATATTTCTAGTGCTGGAAAACTGTTTAACACAACTGGATTTGAACCTTGAGGATCAAGCCAATCTTCGAGTCTTGTCGTTGCAGATGACCCTGTATCCCAAGCAACTCCTAGACGTCCGTAATAATCTAAAGCGTTGTTGTCATTGGTTCCAGAACAAGCCGCAGCTCCTCCGTATAGTTGTCCAATAATTCTTCCTTGATCATCAAACAAAGGTGACCCTGAAGAACCAGGCTCTGTAACTCCGAGTTCCCAACCTTGACCACTACCACCTAGAATTTCCCAAGTTTGTGCTCCAGCATTGACCTCTTTTGAAGGGCTATCATCATCTCTACAGATTTTCATGATATCTCCAGATGGGTGATGAATACCAACTGTAAAAGGAGGTGTAATATCTGACCTATCCCAACCAGCGAAAACACGATTCCATTCTGTAGGTATATCGTTGTTAATTTCAACCAAACAGAAATCTGCATTGGTACTTCTTGCCTTTAGTGTAGCTCCACTTATGGTCTGTGTTGTAGGACCATTTGTGCTGTTAGTGTTAGCGGCACATACTGGGTTAGGACTAATCCAACCAAATCTAAAAGACCAAGCATTTGGATTGCTGTAACAGTGATTTGCAGTTAAAAAGAAAGGGGTACCATCATTATTGGTGTTGTTTATGAGCGCTCCTGTACAAAATCCAGAACCTCCAGATAATAATATACCTACAGACCTTTTGTTGTGATTTTTGTTGTCTTCCCAGTCACTACCTATAGAACAATCTACATCCAAGTTACAATTACCAGAATCGTTTAATCCTTTTGCAGCTTGAAAAGTATCTGCATTTCTGTAACCGTGTGTTGCTTTTGCAATATGTAATTGACCCTGTCCTAAAACATTTGCAGGCTCAAAATATTCTATCCATACTTTTTCACCTTTAACAATCCAAGTACCTAGTATACCACTTTCTTGATTTTGTATACTTGTGTAGGCACCTAGTAAATCACTTCTGTCATCATTGTATAGATATACAGAACTTCCTTGAGGTATAGAAAATTCATCAAATATAAAATTCATTGATAAAGCATCTTTAGATTCAACGGCTAGTCTCCATATTCTGTCTCCGTTTTTAAGTGTGGTCCATTGTCCATCTTCAAAACCGAAATCTACACTGTGCATAAATCCAAATCTCCATGGTTTATCAAATTTGTAATCGTTTAAAGCATCTTCAGCCCTTACTTGCTCTAAATCAAAACTTGGAAGCGCTTTAGCTGCTATTTGATCTTGATCACTAAGTAGTTTCCAACTTAGGGGAGATCCTTGGTTTGTTACTTGAGATGTTACCGATATGGTAATCAACATTAAGCTTAAAAGTAGTACTCTTTTCATTTTAGTTTATGTTTGGTTTATAAATTAAATTAGCTAAGTTATAGATATTAATACAGTTTTTAAAAAAATGAAGCTAATTGTGAGTATTTAATGAGTTTTTAGCAACTATTTATTTGAGTAAGGTTATTATTTGAGAAGCCAATTCTGTTCCAATTCTATCTTGAGCCTCGTTGGTTGCGGCGCCAATATGAGGGCTTAGAGATACTTTATGACTCATCAGTACCTTAACTGCTGGTGTTGGTTCTTTTTCAAAAGTATCAAGTCCTGCAAAAGAAAGTTTGCCACTGTCTAAAGCCTCAATTAAAGCAACCTCGTCTATAACTCCTCCACGTGCTGCATTAATAATAGCAGCTCCATCTTTCATTTTTGCAATTTGCCCTTTACCAATAACATATTGCTTTTGTGCAGGAACATGAAGGGTAATAAAATCACTTTGCTGTATCAACTCATCAATTGGTTTTGTTTTAATTTCTAAGGTTACTTTTTGACCATCAAAAAAGTCTAAAGTTATATTCGCTGTATCAACATAATTGTCGCTTGCTATAACCTTCATACCGCAACCAAGTGCAATTTTGGCAACCTCACGACCAATGCGTCCAAAACCAATAATACCAATTGTTTTACCTCGCAATTCACTCCCTTTTGCATAGTTTTTCTTTAGTTCTTTAAATCTTGTGTCACCATCTAAAGGCATGTTTCTATTAGAATCAAAAAGATACCGAACTCCCCCAAATAGATGCGCAAAGACTAACTCCGCCACAGATGATGAAGACGCAGCTGGGGTATTTATAACACTTAAACCTTTCTCACGTGCATAGGAAACATCTATATTATCCATACCCACACCACCTCGACCAATTATCTTTAAGCCTGGACACGCATCAATTAATGCTTTTCTGGCGGTAGTTGCACTACGTACCAATAAAACACTAATATTATTTTCATTGATATAATTTACCAGTTGCTCTTGAGCCACTTTTGTGGTAATAACCTCAATTCCTGCATTTGTTAATGCGTCAATACCAGATTGAGAAACTCCGTCGTTTGCTAATACTTTCATAGAGATATTTTTCGTTTTTGTAAAGACCTACATCCTTACATTGTTTTAATACTATTATTTATATACTTTTCAAGCTTTACTTTCTAGATTTTGCATCACATCAACCAGTACCTGAACACTCTCTACAGATAATGCATTATACATAGAGGCTCTATAGCCTCCAACACTTCTGTGTCCATTTAGCCCGTTTATACCTGCTTGTTTCCAAAGACCGTCAAAGGTATTTGTAAGACTTTCATCTGTGAGACTGAAGGTTGCATTCATTTTTGATCTATCTTCTTTGTTGGCAACAAAACCTGTGAATAATGGATTGCGATCTATCTCGTTGTATAAGATTTCAGCTTTTTGATTGTTTAATTTTTCTATTGCAGTAATACCTCCTTGGTCTTTTAGCCAAGAAAGCGTAAGCATTGAAACGTACACAGGAAACACAGCTGGTGTGTTAAACATACTGTCTTTACTAATATGAACTTTGTAATCTAACATAGAAGGTATTTGCCTAGAAACTTTTCCTAAAACTGATTCTTTAACTACAACGAGTGTTGTACCTGCTGGCCCCATATTTTTTTGAGCTCCTGCATAAATTAAATCAAATTTCTCAAAGTCTAACTGTCTAGAAAAAATATCACTACTCATATCGCATATTAATGGGCAATCT
>JABHYI010000045.1 GCA_018656255.1 Bacteroidota bacterium | reverse complement strand
GGGTAATTGTTCAAGTATTTTATAATGAGGCCACCCTGCAGCATCAAAATACTCAAACTCATAATATCCAAAGGGCTCGAGCAAACGACAAATGGCAATATGCATTAGGTTTACTTTTTCGTCTTTTTTAAATTTTTTATGGAGTTGTCCTAGCTCCTGCACTCCTACTAAATAAATAATAGCGTCTAAATCCAAGGAATCTCCATCCGCAAAGCGATTACTAAGAAAAGCCACTACTGCCTCCCATCGTTGTTTTAATTGTTCGTCTCTTGCCATATATCGTCTTTACAAAAGGTGCCATACGGGTATCTGCACCTAGTATATACTTTTTTGTAAAGGTAACTTCTTTGTTTTAAAAAGCTTTAAAAACTAACCATTGGTTCATACTCTGTGTTTTTATATCTTTAAACCAAAACAAACTTTCATGAATAGTATTGACATCATTCTAGGCATTATACTCATTTATGCTTTTTACCGAGGAATAAGAAAAGGGCTTTTTGCTACTCTTGCCTCCTTAATTGGATTAATTGTAGGTGTGTATGGAGCTATTCATTTTTCTTATTTTGCAGCAAATCTATTATCTAAAACCCTACAGTGGAGTCCCGAGATAATCAACCTAACCGCCTTTGGAGTTACCTTTTTAATTATATTGATTGTGGTGAATCTTGCAGGAAAAATTCTTACAAAAATTGCAGATTTTGCAGCCTTAGGACTCGTTAACAAACTACTTGGGGGATTATTTAATACCTTAAAAATAGCTTTTATTTGTAGTGTTATTTTTATGTTTTTAAACGCATCTACCAACATCAGCGGGCTACTTATACCCTCTCAAAAGAAAGAATCATCTCTACTTTACCAGCCCGTTGCCGCAATTGGCCCCTTGTTATTGCCAAACATTATAGAGGAGGTAGACAAGCTTCAAAAAAATACTCAAGATAGTGAGCCTTCTGAGGAAGAAACTAGCTCAGAATAATTACATAGGGCTATTTTTATTGGCCTGAATGTACACCATTGCCTCTTTAAAATCTTTAAATATTTCTAGATCTGAAATTAAATCAGGGATAATATCTATGTTCTCCATCATCATTCTTGGTTGCTGAGGTAGGTTCACAAGCAATACTTTTACATCGGCTTGTTTTAATCTCAAAACAAGATCTTCCATAGCATAGAGTCCAGATTGATCTATGTACGGTACTCGCTCCATACGTATAATAAGGTGAGTTGCACTATCTGGCACTTGTTTTGCAAGTTCCTGAAAATCGCTTGTGTTGGCAAAAAATAGTGGCCCAGCCATGCGTTTTATAAACACTTGTTGTTTTAAATTATCCGGAAATATAATTTCATCTGCCCATGGGAGATGCAGCTCGTCTGCTTTTTGTAAAGACACAACCTTAGAGCGGCTCGCTGCAGAATCGCCTATTTTTTTCATGAAAATTAATGCTGCAAGCACAAGACCAATACCAACGGCAAAGACCAAGTTCCAGAAAACAGATAACAATAAAACCACAAGCATAATAATTACTTCACTTTGTGGCATTTTAGGAATTGCTTTCAAGCCTTTATAATCCATAACGCCAATACCTACAGTTACTAAAATTCCAGCCAAAACAGCAGCAGGAATCTGAGAGGCAATAGGACCTAATGCCAGTAATACAACTAGTAAAACAATGGCGGCCACCATACCTGATAGTTTGGTGGTACCACCACTATTTATGTTAACAACGGTTCTTATGGTTGCTCCCGCTCCCGGTATTCCTCCAAATATAGAAGCAATACTATTCCCAATTCCTTGCCCAATTAATTCTTGGTTAGGATTGTGTTTTGTTTTTGTCATGTTATCTGCCACCACAGAGGTCAGCAAGGAATCAATAGCCCCAAGAAATGCTAATGTGAGGGCTGTAAATATATAAGGTGATATTTGTCCAAGGCTAAAACTTGTAAACATTTCGAAGTGGGGTATTGGAAATCCAGAAGGAATTTCTTGAATAGGGCGGTAGTCTAATTTTAAAAAGTAGGCCGTCAAACTAACCACCAATAGCGCAACCAATGTACTAGGTACTTTGGTGGTTATTTTTTTAAAGCCAAAAATAATAAAGATAGTAGCTAGAGCTAACATAAATTCTAACCACTGTATTTGCCCCAAAGCACTTGGAAATCTTTTTAAAGCGCCTAATACTCCAGACCCTGCTGTTTTGGCAAGAATAGTAGCTTCTGCAGTTATTTCATTTGGAGTAATTTTCTCTGCCCTCACAACTGTTTCTTTAAAATTTTCAAGTACTAGGATACCTTCTCCAGCCTCGTCTTTTAAAATTTTATCAAGCAGCACTTCTTGCGCTTGGGGTTTAAAAGAATCAATAAATTGGGTGTCATCTGTAGTATAATAACCTACCATTGGCAGTAATTGTGTGACCAAAATAATAACTCCTATGGCGGTCATAAAACCAGAAACTACGGGATATGGTATGTATTTTATATATTTTCCAAAACCTAAAACCCCTAATATAATCTGAAACAAGCCTGCCAATAAAAACACCAACAAAATAAAAGGCAAGGCCAGGTCTAAGTCTCCATTATTGGTAGCAACAATACCGGCTATAATCACCATAGATACAGCTGTCATTGGTGCCGTTGGGCCAGATATCTGTGTATTTGTTCCGCCAAAAAGAGATGCAAAAAACCCAATCATAATTGCACCATATAGTCCTGCACTTGGCCCAAGACCAGATTGTACCCCAAAGGCCAGTGCCAATGGTAAGGCAACAATCCCTGCAGTAATACCTCCAAATAAATTACCCTGAAAATTTTTAAATATATTTTTAAACATATAATTTGTTTTTAGTTTTTGAAATACAGTAAACTGCCTTTTAATTAAAAGCAATCTTTTTTTTAATTTGTAATGGAGAATACTATGCCCTGAGGATTATAGCTTTTTAGGAGGAGGAGCGGTTGGCTCTGTATATATGGTATTCCAGTAGATAGATCCTGTCTCAAAGGGTTTTTTCAATAACCCTTGACCCTTAAGTGGTTTTATAGAAACTAACACTTTTTCTGCTATTTTTTCTGTTTCTAACTCAAAGGTATCTGTTTTAGATTCTTCTTCTTGTGCTAAAAAAGACGTAATATCTGAGCTGTGAAAACAACATTGCATTGCAATGGGCGCCGCCAAGCAGAAGGTAAAAAGAAGCAGAAATAGAAAACTTTTTGATTGCACGCTTGAGGCTAAATTGTTGTACCTCAATATAAGATAAATGTTTTTGTTAAAAAAGCATAAAAGCTACAACTTCTTTAGCTCTGCGCTTGGCATCCATCCTTCTACACCATTTACAATTGCTACGTGAGTCCATAAACCATCTGTTTCTAGGAGTTGTACTTTTGTTCCCTCGTGAATTACAAAGATGGTATCGCTGTTAGTTTTAGGTTCAGATTTAACATCTGTAGCTTCTGAGAAAACAATAGCAAACACATTTTTTTGCAGGTCTTTATAGCTAACAGAGGCCATGGTAAATACAAGCACAAATAAACAGCCACAAATTATTGCTGTTGTGAAAAACAGTCTCTTTTTTTGTTCTGCACCTGCAAAATAATATCCTAAAAATAGTATCGAGAATAGGCCACTAAATAACACGGCCAATAACGCCCATCCATCAAAAGTAAATTGGCTTGCTATTGTAGTATACCATTTAGAAAAAATTGTTTTTGGTAACGGGGTTATAGCATCAACTTTAGCGTTTTGGGCAAAGGTGAGATTTGTTTTAATCTGGGCGTCATTAGGCGCTAGAGCGAGAGCTTTTTCATAGTAATATATACTTGGGCCCACTTGGTTTAGCTTGTAATGTGCATTGGCAATGTTATAATACAAGGCGGCGCTATGTTGACCGTTGTCTAAAATGGAATTCCATTGTTCAATAGCCTTTTTGTAGGCTTCGTTTTTATAGTTTTGAGCGGCCTCATTAAAAAGCCCCTGAGCTTGACCCTGGATACTAAATAGGATGAAAAACACATAAAACTTTACTAAACATTTCATCTTCTTATCTTATTGTATTTGTTTATCAATTAGTGAAATAGTATCAATAGCTTTTTTATAATCTTGCTTTATAGCCACATCACTTGTGGGAGTGTATCTTGCAAGTTCGCAGCTTTTTAATAATTTTTCAAAATCCAAAACTGCCATGGCTGCTACTTTTCTCTCTAGAAGCAACTTTGCTATACGCTCTTTACTGATCTGTGTTGTTTGTATATCTAATCTGGCTTTTAAATAGTTGTGCAGAGAACGCTCCAGAGCCTCATAAAAAATTGCTTTATTGTGTTTGTTTTTCCTTGCTTCTACCAAATATTTACGAGCCATTCTATTGGCCTTTCGCAATTTAAGTCCCTGAACATCTGCACGCATAGACCTGTACTTTTTACCAAGTAAAACAAACAGTGGGATAAGCCCCAAGGGGCCAAAGAGTAGTCCCCAAAACAGTTTAGATTTAAAAAAGTGGGACGAAGCAATAGGGCTTAAATCTGCATTCAATTTTATATATCTAAAGCGCTCCTCGATAATAAGAGGTTGGGGTTTCTTGGTTTGCGTTTGTGCTATGGTTGGGTCTTGTTTTGTCGCAGATCCTGCTGTTACCCTTATAACAATCTGCTCAGAGGAAACACTCTGGTAGGTTTGAGTATCTGGATTGAAAAAAGAAAAAGAAATGGGGCTGATGGGATAGGTACCTTTATTTTGAGGCACCAACGTATAGGTTTGAGAAATAGACCCGCTTATTCCTGAGGCTCTTGTGCGGATATTTTCTTTACGCTGCGGCTCATACACCTCCAAGGTACTTGGCACTTTTAGGCTCGGTAGAGAGAGGGTGTTTAGATTTCCTTTACCAGAAACGGTAAGAGATAATTCAAGAGCCTGATCTACCTCTAAGAACTTTTTGTTTGGCGTTACACTGAAAGTGAAATCTCCCACAGCTCCAGTAAAATTATCTGGGCGATCTTTTATTGGTAGGGGTTTTACAGTAATGGTTCTTTTTCCTGCAGAGATGGTTTTATTAACTCTTGTTGTAAGACTTCTTCCAAAGATGTTGCGTCTTTTCCCAGGCACGTCAATAGGTACATCCAACGTTAGAGGTTCAATTTCAAGAGGTCCGGTTTTTTGAGGATACAACACAGTGGTTTTCAAAACAACATACCTGTAGTCCTCCCCTTGGTATTTTCCTTCAAATAAATTCAGTTTTTGACTGTCAATATTTTTACTCCAAAAATCAGCATATCTAGGAGAATTTATTTCTCGCCATTGACTGGTAATGCTCACATTATTAGAAACATATAGCTTATATACAATTGTTATACGCTGGTTAAGATAAGGAGTAGGGTTTGAGATTTCGGCTACTAGATG
The DNA here is from genome assembly GCA_018656255.1 of Bacteroidota bacterium. Taxonomy (GTDB): domain Bacteria; phylum Bacteroidota; class Bacteroidia; order Flavobacteriales; family Flavobacteriaceae; genus Patiriisocius. Next base: position 9,311 of record JABHYI010000045.1, on the reverse strand, counting down.
CACGTTTTGCTCTGCTATGACCTCTGGATTATTACCCAAGCCATCTGAGGGTGTTTTTACCGCTGGAGTAATCTCAAGAGTTATAGAGGACGTGGTGTAGGTTTCTCCAGAAACATAAATAGAAGCTTTGCCTATACGCAAATTACCCTGTTTGAGGGGTGATAAAAAATAAGAGTAGGTTTTAGAATAAGTGCGCTTTCTATTGATATAAGAATTGCTAATAGATTGGTTTGGACCTCCTACAACCCTAAATCCCTCAAAACTTGGCGGATTAAAATCATCGCCATCAGCATTCATTACAAAATCTACCCGAACTCGCTCATTGAGGCCCAATTTTTTGCGACTCACTTTTGTTTCAAAGGTGACCTGTGCTTGTGATGTGAAGGCAAATAACACAACAAAAAAAACAAACCATATGTGTTTTTGTCTGTTCATGTTACCAATCTTTTTCAGATTTTATTTTTACGCCCTTTTGTTTTTTTGCATTGATTTTGTCTTGAACTTTCTTTTCTTGATTGTTCATAGACTCAAGCAGGTTTTTCACCTGTTGAGGAGACAACTGCCCATCAGCAGGCTGCTGTTGCTGTTGTTTTGCCTGCTCGTCTTTAGGGTCTTTAGGTTCTTGCGGCTCTTTTTTGTCTTCTTGCTCATCCCCTTTTTTGTCTTCTGGATCTTGGTTGTCCTTAGGATCTTTTTCTTGGTCTTGGTCTTTATCTTGGTCGTCCTTTTTATCTTGCTGGTCTTTTTTGTCTTGGTTGTCTTGATCTTTGTCTTGATCATCCTCCCCTTCTTGTGGTGGGTTTTTCTCTAACAGATCTTTAGCTAGGGCTAAGTTGTAGCGGCTTTGATCATCAGAGGGATTATTTCTAAGGGCATTTTTATAAGCCTCAACTGCTCCAGAATATTCTTTTTGGTTCATCAGTGCATTTCCTAAGTTATGGAAAGCTTGGTGGGCTTGTGGTTTAGTAGTTGCAACTTTTGCTGCATCTACAAACCTACTAAGCGCCTCTTCGTTTTTACTGTTTTTGTAGTATGCGTTTCCTAAATTGTAGCTTCCTGTTGCCTTATTCTCCTCAATGGCGATGGCTTTCCTGTAAGCAACTTCGCCAGTAATAAATTCATTGTTTTCTATGGCAAGAGCGCCTTGGCTTAGATGCAGGGCTGCCTGGATGGCATCTTGTTCTAAGACCTTAGAAACCTTGGTCTGTGATCTCATTTGTATAGCGCTACATACTATGATGATATACAAACAAGTTCGTTTTAAAAATGTTTTATGATGGCTGTTGCCAATATATGTGTGGTATGTGTTTTTTAAGCTATAAGACATTACGAATCTGTTTTTTGTTGATTAAACAAATTGAGTTTGTTGATCCATTTGGTTTTGCGCTCTAAAAGTAACACATCAAGTACTAAAAATAATAAAGCGCCTGCCAAAAACCATTGAAACTGATCTTTAAAGTCTGAAAATTGCTTTGCGTCAAACTCCTTTTTATCCATACCTGCTAATATGTTTTGTACTTGCTCTACAAGCTCTTTTGTGTTGCTGCCGTCCAGATACTCGCCATTTGCAGCCTGCGCAATCTCTTGCAAGGTCTCTTTATTGAGTTTGGTAATAACCACCTGGTTGTCTTGATCTCTCTTGTAGGATTGTAATACACCCGCGCGCTTTAAAGGAATTCTAGCTCCCGCTGTGGTTCCTACTCCAATAGTATAAATTTTTATGCCTTTTTTAGTAGCCTGAGCAGCAATACTTGCATAGTCTCCCTGATGATCTTCACCATCGCTTATTAAAAATAAAACCCTGTTTTTTTGTTCAATGTCATTGTAGTAGGTTTCTGCCATTTCTATGGCCTGGGTCATGGCAGTACCCTGAGAGCTTACCATATTGGTGTTCATTCCAGACAAAAAAAGACGTGCAGATGAAAAATCTGTGGTTATTGGCACCTGCGGAAATGCACTACCAGCGTAGCCAATAATTCCAATTCTATCTCCGGCAAGAGTGTTAATTATCTGGCGTACTAAATGTTTTGATTTTTCTAAACGGTTGGGAGCTATATCTTCCGCTAGCATACTTGTTGATACATCCAGGGCAAATACAACATCAACACCTTCTCTTTTTACCGTCTCGAGTTTCGTTCCAATTTTTGGATTCACTAAAGCAAAGCTCATACATGCCAAAACCAGTAATGCAAGCACAAGTTTTAAACTTCCTTTAAAGATGGACCTACTTGGGCTTAACACATCTAGCAAGGTGTTGTTTGCAAAACTACGCTGCGCTCTTTTTTTCCAAAGTACCACCAACAAGTAAACCGCTATTATTGCCGGTAAGGCAAATAGCACATAAAAATAAATGGGTTGTTCTAGTTGGTACATAATTTATATAAAACTTCTAAAAAGGGTGTAACGTAAAAAGAGTTCAAACAAAAACAAAGCCAAAGCCCAAAGCGCCCAAGGTCTATAAAGTTCTGTGTAATTTGTGTATTTAAACTCCTCTATATCTGTTTTTTCTAGGGCATTAATTTCTGTGTAAATTTCTGCTAGTTTGGTATTACTAGTGGCTCTAAAATACCTGCCTCCAGTTGTCTTTGCAATTTCTTTTAACAGTGTTTCGTCAATCTCTACTTGTTGCATGCCGTATTGGAAACTCCCATCGGCCCTAATACCAATTGGGCTTTGTGCCATCCCGTTTGTTCCCAAACCAATGGTATACACTTTAATTTCAAATTCTTTGGCGAGCTCACTGGCAATTTTGGGGTCTATAAACCCGGTATTGTTAACACCATCTGTCAAGAGTATGATCACCTTACTTTTTGCACGACTCTCTTTTAATCTGTTTACGGCAGTTGCAAGACCAGAACCAATTGCTGTTCCGCCTTCTATTATTGTGTTATACTCAATACTTTTCAAAGAGGTTAACACAATGTTTTTATCGCTGGTTAGTGGCGTTTTTGTGTAACTCTCTCCTGCATATTCTACAAGGCCTATACGGTCTGTAACACGGTCTTTAATAAAACCCGAAGCCACATTTTTTAGAGCCTCTAGTCTATTGGGTTTTAAATCTCTGGCAAGCATACTTGCCGAGACATCAATGGCCATTACAATGTCTATCCCTTTGTTGCTAACTGTTCTTGTTGTTTGGCTAACGGTTCTTGGTCTTGCCATAGCTATAATAATAGCGGCTAGGGTTAACAACCGAAGTAAAAAAAGCAAAGGTCTTAGCTTGGCAAGCCAATTCTTTGAAGTTTTAAACCCTTGAATACTAGATATTCTAAGACTTGGGGTTTGTTTGTTTCGTTTTAAAAAATACCAAAGTCCAACCACTGGAAGTAGCAATAGCAACCAGAACAACTCCGGATTAACAAATTCAAATTTATTGAGCATCTTGTGGTTGTTTTTTGTTCTGGGCCTCTGCTGAAACCGGCACCTCTATGGAGCTTATGATTCTTTCTTTTATTTGGTTGGCATACTCAAGGTCTCTCTCAAAAACAACGGTAACCATCTGTATGGTGTTTTGCTGATCAAAAAGCAGCATTTCATAACTCATTTTCTCTTTGGAAATGTCTCCGTTTGGTAATTTCAAGTTAAAATCTCCATACGCCTTTACTCCTTTTAATCCTTCATCTGAAGAAAAGGCCTCTTGCTTTACCACTACATTTAATGCTCCAGCATTTTCTAAAGTTTCAAGAGCCTGTTCTATTTCAGCATCAATCGCTACCCCCTGATTCTCTTGAGAAGCTTGCTGAGCTGCTTTTGTAATGGAGAGCGAAATATAAAGGTCCTCTCCTATGGCGCCATAGGCAAACCAACTCCCGCTTCTAGATGATGGAATACTGTCTTTGGCGTTTTTTGGTGTTTGCCTTACTAATATCTCTGGGGTGTTAATAATAAGCCCCGGAGCACCGTACTGGCTTTTATACCAACGCCCATCTAATGTGTCTTTTAATGAATTTCCAAAAACCGTTTCTTTTAAAGCGGCAAACCCATAGAGGCTAGAAAAAACAGCAGCGCTAATCATTAAAACAAGTACAAGGCTTGACCCAGCAAGAACTATTTTTTTGCGTAATTTCTTTTTTTGCAATGCTTTTTGATACAAGGTGTCTTGCATTAATTCTTCTTGAGTTGGCTCTGGAAGGGCCTTGTGGGTATTGCTTATAATTTCTTCAACCCTAGATCTATCTGCCTGAGCTTGCCCAGAGCCTTGTTGCATTTTTGCAAACTTCACTAAATCTGCTCTTTTTAAGATGGTCTCAAGGTGTTTTATGTCTTGTGATTGAAAATCAAAATTTCTTGATTTTTTTAATGAGTTTAGCCTCCCTATAAGTTCCTGTGTTGTACTCTCTAGTGCTGCATCATCTACCTCTCTATCTAGATATCTTTTTACAATTTCTGTCAATAAACTATAGTACTCTTTGGCATTGTTTTGCAGTAAATACTGCGAGCAGTCCAACTCCTCTAGGGCCACCAAAGCCTCTTGATATGGAGGCAGTTGTTTTTTGGCTTCGGCTTTTTGTTTTTTGCGCTTTAAAAAATACCAAATAGCTAAAACTACCCCTACCAATATAATAAGCCAGTAGACACCGGTGGGAACTTGAAATGGAACTTTATCTACTTCCATTGCAGCCTTTATGTCAAACATTTTTTGTTTTGTAGTGTCAATGGCTACATCACGCACCTCAACATTGATAGTGTCTGAAAGAAAAAACTTATTGTTAAATATTATTTTTTGCCTAGGTATGGTATAGCTGCCAGAATCAAACTGGGTGAGGCCGTATTGTTTTCTGTAGTTGATTTTTGAATTACTGTAGGTGGTATCTGTCGCGTAGCTTTCTATGACTTCTAGGGGCAAAAAACTTTGTTGATCTGGAAATACAACCAAATCTGTGGAATCTGCTTGAATCTCGAAAGATATGCGCAATTCTTCTCCTATTTTAATGGCAGTGGTGTCTGCCTTTGTAATTACTTGTGCTGTTGCAGAAAAAGCAAGAAAAAATAAGAGCCCAGCCAGTACTCTAGCGCATTTATTTTTAAAAATTGATATGTTATTTGCTCTTTTCAATGGTGTTATCTTCTTTTGAAATACCCTAATAATTTTTTCACGTAACTTTCATCCACCCTGCAAGCTATTGCACCTGCGCCACTTTTAGCAAATGCATCTTCATAGTAGGCAACTCCTTGTTTATGATGGGCTGCATACTGCTCACGTACCCCTTTAGAGCCGGTATGAACCAACATCGCCTCTCCAGTTTCTTGGTCAAGCATTTGTACCATTCCTAGGTTAGGCAGAGTTTGTTCTCTACGGTCAAATACCCGTATACCAGTTACATCATGCTTGCGGGCAACAATTTTAAGGGTGTCTTTATATCCTTGTGTCATAAAATCTGAAAGCACAAAAACAATGGCCTTTTTCTTCATTACATTACTTAGATATTTAAGTGCTTGGCTGAGGTCTGTCTTTTTACTGCTGGGTTTAAACTCAAGCAATTCTCTAATAATTCTCAAAATGTGTGATTTCCCTTTTTTTGGTGGCACAAACAACTCTATTTGGTCTGTAAATAATATAATCCCTACTTTGTCATTGTTCTGCATTGCAGAAAAAGCAAGGGTGGCTACAATCTCTGTAATAATTTCGTTTTTAAACTGGGCATCTGTCCCAAAAAACTCAGACCCGCTAATATCTGCCATAAGCATTAGGGTAAGTTCCCGCTCTTCTTCAAAGACTTTGATATGCGGCTCGTTGTATCGTGCCGTTACATTCCAGTCTATGCTTCGCACATCATCACCATACTGGTATTGGCGCACTTCGCTAAAAGTCATTCCGCGCCCCTTAAAAGTACTGTGGTACTCTCCACCAAAAACATGGTCGCTTAAGCGGCGTGTTTTGATTTCAATTTTTCGTACTTTTTTTAAAAGCTCTTTAGTATCCATGGTATTGGTGAGAACGTGTAATTGGATTTTGTAATGCCTTTATCCTAAAAAGGATAAAAAGTTTTTTAAGCAGATGTTTAAAAAATTAACTAGGGTACCTCAATGACATTTACAATCTTGTTGATGATGTCTTCTGTAGTTACATTTTCTGCCTCAGCCTCATAGGTAATCCCTATTCTGTGACGAAGCACATCATGTACCACGGCACGAACATCTTCAGGTACTACATAGCCTCTTCTTTTAATAAAAGCATAGCACTTTGCAGCTACAGCGAGGTTGATACTACCACGAGGAGAAGCTCCATTGTTTATAAGTGGCTTTAATTCTTCAAGCTTATATTGCTCTGGGGTTCGAGTCGCAAAGATGATATCTAGAATGTATTTTTCTATTTTCTCATCCATATATACCTCTCTTACAACCTCTTGTGCCCGCAAAATTTGAGCTACGGTAACTACAGGATTAATTTTTTCAAATCCTCCTTTTAGGTTTTGGCGTATAATTAACTGCTCATCTTCAAGTGTTGGATATTTAATTACTGTTTTTAGCATAAACCTGTCTACTTGGGCCTCTGGAAGCGGATAGGTTCCTTCTTGCTCTATAGGGTTTTGGGTCGCCATTACTAGAAATGGTTTGTCTAGTACAAAGGTTGTGTCACCAATTGTCACCTGCTTTTCTTGCATGGCCTCTAAAAGCGCAGATTGCACCTTTGCAGGCGCTCTATTAATTTCATCTGCCAATACAAAATTGGCAAAAATTGGCCCTTTTTTAATACTGAAATCATTATCCTTCATGTTGTATATAAGGGTTCCTACCACATCTGCAGGCAGTAAATCTGGAGTAAATTGCACCCTACTAAAACTACCTTTTACAGCTTGAGACAGCGTGTTAATCGCTAGTGTTTTCGCTAATCCAGGAACACCCTCTAACAATATGTGTCCTTGACCCAGCAGTCCAATAAGCAGTCGTTCAATCATGTGTTTTTGACCCACAATTACCTTGTTCATTTCCATGGTGAGAATGTCTACAAAAGCACTTTCTTTCTCTATTTTATCGTTTAATGCGCCAATATCTGTGGGCGTAGTTATTTGTTCCATAGTCCTGTTTTGTTGTCTTAGATTTATTACTATTTCTCTAATGATTTTTTATTAGCATTGATTTGCTTGCTGTAAGCGGGTAATACTGCTCAATACTAAAGACGAAATTTTAATACACAAGTTACGTTAAATTTCAATTTTTTTTCTAGGGTCTAAAAGTAAGGTAACTAATGCTTGAAGTCAAGTTTGTTAATAAAATTTTAAGACTGTTTTTTATCACTTTTAGCACGTACATTTGTAGTTATTAATTTCTAAAATATGCTCCCTTGGAAAGATGGTTTTCCAACAATAGGATAAGACGCTATTTTAGTTTTGCTAACTCTTATGAAAAAAACTGCTCTAATTACAGGTGCCACCTCTGGTATTGGACGTGCAACGGCCACCTTATTTGCTAAAAACAATATCAACTTAATTTTGTGTGGAAGACGCCAAGACAGGCTAGAGGCTATTGCAAAAGAGCTGTCTTTGCATACAAATGTGCATACTCTTTGTTTTGATGTGCGTGATAAAGAAGGTGTAAATTCACTACTAAACAATTTACCAAAAGGATTTAACACCGTTGATATTTTAATTAATAATGCTGGTAATGCACATGGGCTAGATAGTATTGAGTCTGGATCGAGTGATGATTGGGATGCTATGATAGATATCAATGTAAAAGGACTGTTGTATGTCTCTAAGGTCATCATACCCAAAATGATTGCAAAGGCTTCTGGACATATTATCAATATTGGATCTACAGCTGGAAAAGAAGTATATCCAAATGGCAATGTGTATTGCGCCAGCAAATATGCCGTAGATGCTATAAATCAAGGCATGCGTCTAGATCTTAATGGGAAAGGTATTAAAGTAGGGGCTATAAATCCAGGACTAGTAGAAACCGAGTTTAGCGAAGTACGCTTTAAAGGAGATACTCAGCGGGCAAGTAAGGTATATCAAAACTTCACGCCATTACAGCCTCAGGACATTGCAGATGTTATCTACTTTGCTATTACTAGACCCCCTCACGTAAATATTGCAGATTTAACGGTAATGTGTTTGGACCAAGCCTCCTCTACAATCGTGCATAAGCAGTAATTACTCTACCACAATCTCGTCAATAAAGGTCCATGCTTTATTTCCAGCGCCTTGCAGGCCATCTGGGATAATGCCATAGCTAGGAACCGAAATTTTAATAAAAGAAGTAGTAACCCCTACCTTAAGGTTTACATCCAAAATGGTTTGATTGGTACTTGGTAGATTAACCTTTGGCAATAGCCCATAATCGGTCTGGATTTCAATTTCTTTAGGAGCATACAGCCACTGCCCATTGGCATTGTAAAAACGTGTGCTTATTTTAGAAATTTTTGTGGGGTTTGCAAAGCTGATGGTAATCTCCAAATCCTCTCCCCAAAAGCCTAGCCACTCTTTATCTCCAAAGCGTGTATTGCTTCCAGAGATTCCATTAATAAGAGCAGGGGTTCCTCCTGCGCTATAAGAGGGGTGTGGGGCTACATTTAAAGCTACTGTTGCTGTAATTGCCTTATGGTATACAATGGTATCTGTAAAGGCTCTTCCAACTATTTTCCCCTCTTTGTATACTTGCCCAGTAATAATTGCATCTTGTGAAATACCAAAGGGTGCCTCATAAGTTTGCTCTTCTTGCGTGTTAATACGGTACTTAATTTCTTTGCCTTGGGTTGGGGTGGTAAGTGCATAAGTTACTACACCTTGATTTTTTAAAACCCCTCCTTCTAGATCATAGAGGTGATTTCCGTAGTTTATATGTTTGGTATCTAAGCGCTGTAAATGAGGCTCTAGTCTTGATAAGAAATTAATATAATCCTTCTCTAAATCATTGGTTGGGCCCTTCCAAAGAACCTCACTCATGGCAAAAATTCTAGGAAATGTCATGTACTCAACTTGATCTTGGGTGGCCATGTATTCGGTCCAGAGATTCCCTTGGGCGCCTAAGACATGTGTTGCGGCATCTGTATTTTGCAACGCTAGAGGAATAGGGTTAAAGCCAAACACCTTTTTTAAAGGTAGATATCCGCCAATGGCTGTAGGTTCATCTTGGTGGGTGGCCTGGTAATAATCAAAATAGGCATGTGAGGTTGGCGTTAAAATTACATCATGCCCTTGCTTTGCCGCATCAACTGCTCCTTGGGTTCCTCTCCAAGACATCACAGTAGCATTTGGAGCTAGGCCGCCTTCCAAAATTTCATCCCAGCCAATAATTTTTTTGCCTTTAGAATTAATATACTTTTCTATTTCTGTTATAAAATAGCTTTGCAAACCGTGCTCATTTAT
>JABHYI010000296.1 GCA_018656255.1 Bacteroidota bacterium | reverse complement strand
TTGGTGTGGTGTTTGGTTCTACCTGTTACTTTTATTCTAAAGGGGCTTATAGAGGTGAAACGCACCGTATCTCCAATTTTATAGCGCCATAAACCTGCATTGGTTGTAATAACAATAGCATAATTTTTAGCTACCTGTACCTGTTCTAAGGGTATTACTTTCTGTGAAGCGCTTCCATAGGTATCCATGGGTATGAATTCATAAAAAATCCCATAGTCTAACATTAGTAATAGTTCTTTGTTGGCATTTCTATCCTGGATAGCAAAAAATCCTTCACTGGCATTGTATATTTCATAATACCTGAAATTATCTTTGGGCAGTATGGCGTTATACTGCTCTATGTAGGGATCAAAATTGACACCTCCATGGAAATAAACCTCTAGGTTAGGCCAAATCTCAAAGAGGTTTGATTTGCCTGTTGATTCCAGCACATTATTAAGTAAAACCAGCATCCAGGAAGGAACTCCAGCTAGGCTTGTTACATTTTCTTGAATGGTTTGGTCTACAATTGCCTGCATTTTTAGCTCCCAATCTGCCATGAGCGACACCTCATTGTTTGGGGTGCTACTGTATTCTGCCCAAAAAGGCATATTGTCTATAAGTATGGCAGAGAGATCTCCATAAACCGTTGCGTTTTCTTTGTATAATTCTTTGCTTCCTCCTAGACGTAAACTTTTACCTAAAAATAAATTGGCATCAGGATTATTGTTTAAATACATGCACAACAAATCTTTACTAGCAGCATAGTGACAATTTTCAAGAGAGGCTGAACTCACTGGAATAAATTTACTTTTTGAGTTTGTTGTTCCGCTTGATTTTGCAAACCATTTAATAGGGGTGGGCCAAAAAATATTGCTTTCTCCTTTTCTAGCGCGTTCAATTTGTAGATGATTATCCTCATAGGAGGTTACGGGTACTCTTTCTGCAAATTCTCTGTAAGTGCTAATAGAAGCAAAATCATATTGTTTACCAATTTCGGTGTTTTTGGCAGTATGCAAAAGATGTTCTAGCAGCTCATTTTGAACATCAATAGGGTATTTCAAAAAAAGTTCTATTTGGTGAAAACGTTTTTTTAAAAACCAAGATGCTAAAGAATTTACTATGGGTATTGGCATATTTTTGCACTATCTTTAAGGTCTAAATGTACAATTTTATTTTATGCAATTCCAAGGCACATTAACAAAAATGAAAACCGAAATAGGAAGTCCAATCCAATACTACTTGGTATTTGAGAATGATTTTCTACATATAAATCAGCTTCTTGATAAAAAAATAAGCATATCTTTTTTAGGGTATCAGTGCATGAGCTGTAAAAAAGAAAAAAAGATATACCGTCAAGGTTTTTGTTACGATTGTTTTTTTGAAATTCCTCAGGCTGCAGATTGGATCATACATCCAGAAAAAAGCCAGGCGCATCTTGGTATAGAAGATCGAGATTTGGAGTATGAAAAAGCAGTACAACTCAAACCCCATATTGTATATCTTGCAAATAGCGGAAATGTTAAAGTAGGGGTTACACGTAAAACCCAAATACCAACCCGTTGGATAGACCAAGGAGCTCATAAAGCCCTTGAGATTGCAGAGTTACCAAATAGGTACCTAGCCGGGATAACAGAGGTTGCTTTAAAAGAGTTTGTTGCAGATAAAACCAATTGGCGCACCATGCTTAAAAATGAAATACAGGAGCAAGACCTATCCTCCTGGCGTGATACATTAAAGCAATATATTCCTGAGCAGGCCTTGCCTTATTTTATTGATAATAAACAAGAAACAAACCTGGAATTTCCAGTACTTAAATACCCCGTCAAACTCAAAACATTAAACCTTGTTAAAACACCAGCGTATACTGGAACGCTCAAGGGTGTAAAAGGGCAATATCTTATTTTTGATGATGACACTGTTTTTAATGTAAGAAGCAACGAAGGATTTGTTGTATCTATTAATATGTTATAAATTGTCACTCTCAATACTTCATCATTTTTTAAGTACTAACTAGAGGTTAAAATCACACAAAATCATCAAAGACCAGCACACTTTATACTTGGCTTTAGGCACTAATCTAGGGGATAGATTTGAGCACTTACAAAGTGCTGTAAAAGCTATCTTTAACAGGCTAGGAACGATTACCAAAATCTCTGCAGTGTATCAAACACCCGCTCTTGGTTTTGATGGGGCAGATTTTTTAAACTGTGTGCTTGAGCTACAGACCCGCCATGAGCCTCCGGAGGTCTTGGCTGAAATTTTAAACATTGAAAAGGCATTAGGCAGACAAAGATCCAATAGTGGCGGCTACACCTCACGGGCTATAGACATTGACATTTTGTTTTATGACACCGCTGTTATCAACCAGGATAACCTGCAGGTTCCTCACCCAGAGATTTCTAATAGAAAATTTGTACTACAACCCTTAGTAGATTTGGCACCAGAGTTGCTACATCCTGTTTTTCAAAAAACACTAGCAACACTTCTGTTAGAAACCCTTGATAATAGCGTGATTGAGCAACAATCTAAAACCTTGTCTAACCCCCAAGACGCCTATGACTTTTCAAGGCTGAACTACATTGCAATTGAAGGGAATATTGGGGCAGGGAAAACCAGCTTGTGTCATATGCTTGCCGATGATTTTAATGCAAAACTCATTTTAGAGCGTTTTAAAGACAATCCTTTTTTACCAAAATTTTACCAGGACCAACAGCGGTATGCTTTTGCCTTAGAAATGTCTTTTTTGGCAGACAGGTACCAACAACTTTTGGAAGACATCACACAATTTGATCTTTTTAAAGAATGTGTGGTTGCAGATTATGATGCGTATAAATCTCTCATTTTTGCTAAAGTCACTCTGCAACAGGAAGAATATAATTTATACAAGAAGTTATTCTACCTAATGCACAAAGAGTTGCCCAAGCCAGATGTATACATCTATCTATACCAAAACACCGATCGGCTTTTGGAGAACATTAAAAAAAGAGGCCGCAGTTATGAGAACGCAATAAAGCCAGACTATTTGCAAAAAATCAATGATGGCTATTTGGAGTTTATTAAAAACCAACACAATGACAGCATTAAAATAATTGACATCTCTGGGCTAGATTTTGTAAAAAACAGAAGTGATTACCTGCTACTTTTAGATCAAATTTTCGCCTAATTAGGAATGTCTTAGGCTTTTATTTTACAGAATAAATCCCAAATAACCACCCCACAGCTCACAGCAATGTTTAAGGAATGTTTTGTGCCGTATTGAGGAATCTCAATTACCCCATCGCTTTCACTTACCACCTGTTGCTGCACGCCTTTTACCTCGTGGCCCATGACAATAGCGTATTTTTGATTTGGGCTTGTTTTAAAATTTTCTAGAGAAACAGACTCTTGTGCCTGTTCTATACTGGCTATAAAAACTCCTTGGCTTTTTAATTTTTGTATCA
>JABHYI010000176.1 GCA_018656255.1 Bacteroidota bacterium | reverse complement strand
GACTGGTAAAGGGAGTCATACCTACTTTGGCCCGTATTCCTTTTTTTAAAAGCATGTTGAGGGCTTTGGGCGTATAGTAATCATGCCATTGCATTAGATAGCCATACTCAGAGTATTTTGGAGCATTCGCAGCTGGTTTTGTTAGGGTTGTTATTTTCTCTCCCACCTTATTAGTAGGTATGTCTTGATTATAATCTAGATTAAACGCTAGTGGGAGTGTCCAAGCGCTAACATCATAAAATAAACTGTCCTTAAATTCGGTTCTTTTTTCGAACATGGCATTTATAAGCCTGTGCTGTCTTTGATTTTTTGGCACTGCATAACTACTCTCTTTTGTGTAGTGTTTCCCATTTGAGGTGAAATCATTGGCTATTTTATGTACCTGGATGTTTTGGCGCATTAGTATTTCGGCTAGATGATAGGCTTTAGAGGGGTCTTTTTCATCTCCAAATACAATAGCGTCAGCCTTTGCAGCTTCTTTAAAAGCTTGCTGGTAAAATTCTTGTTGGTAGGATAGTATTTTTTGACGCATAGCAACGGCTGCCTCTAGAGTTGAGAGTGCTGCTGTAAATTGATTGCGAATAGTAAAGGGGAAGGTTAAGATGCCGTTCACGCTTTCTTGGGCATGACCTCTTGAGGATGCCTGTTCAAACAAAATACCTATACTTCCATTGATATCTGGAAAGGTGGATCCTTTTCCGTAATAGAAGTCATCAAAACTTTCTTTAGAGTAATAAAAGCTGCCAATTTTGTCAAAAGCAGTTGCGTGATAGCTGCCAATTTCTCCTGTTAAGTCTTGATTTTGTTGAGGTGTTAATGGATGTGTTCTCGATGGAATACCGGGCTGAAAAAAGAAACTAGAATTGGTTCCCATCTCGTGGTGGTCTGTCAAAATATTAGGCATCCATTTATGGAACGTTGCAATACGGGCTCGGCTTTCTGGTAATTGTACTGGCAGCCAATCTCGATTCATGTCAAACCAATAATGATTGGTGCGCCCACCTGGCCATACCTCATCATATTCTCTGTCATTAGGGTCTGGATTGATGTTTTTACTTTTATTGGTGTTGGCCCAATATGCAAAGCGCTGCAGCCCATCTGGGTTGTAAGATGGATCAAATAAGATAACGGTGTTATTAAGTAGTGTGTCTATAGCTGGTCCTTGTGCTGCGGCTAGATAATAGGCTACTGCCAGCGCTGCGTTTGATCCGCTAGGTTCATTTCCGTGGATAGAAAAACCTTGTTGAACAACAATAGGCATCTCATTGATATTTATAGTGCTAGGTTCTTTTTGAGTTAACTCAAGGTGTTGTTGCCTTATGGTTTCAATATTTAAGTGGTTGTTGGCAGAGGTGATGGTTAGCAGCAGTAGCGGCCTTCCTTCAAAGGTAGCGCCTCTGTCTTCTATGGTAATTCTATCACTACTGCTTGCCAGAGTGTACATGTATTGTACCAGCTTGTCATGGGTGATGTGCCAGTCTCCAACTTGATGGCCTATACTGCTTTGAGGAGTTGGAATATTTGGATTATAGCTAACATCTGTAGGGAGGTAATAATCAAGATTTACGCTATAGTCTTGTGCTATATTTTTTGAGATTCCTAGTAAGAGTACTACTGCTAAAAGGGTATATTTTTTCATTGGTATTTGTATTTCATTACCTAGTAAAAATACAAAATCGCCAACATTTAGAGCCTATAAAAAAGAGGATAAAAAAAACCGACCTTAAATGCTGGGTCGGTTTTTTATTTATAAATAGTTATTTAATGTTTATATATCATCAAAGTCTAAATCTGTAAAGTTTGTTTTTGTAGGTTGTTCTTCGCTAAGGTCTGAATCTTCAGATATCTGCGCTGGTTTGTCTTCTTGTTTTGTGTAGTCACTGCGGTGACGCTCACTAATTACTTCTTCCCCTTTTTCTTTGATAACATAATCTATCATTTGTTCAAGGTTTTCTTTAAACTCATGAAAGTCTTCCTTGTATAGATAAATCTTGTGTTTTTTATAATGAAAAGAACCATCATCATTAGTGAATTTTTTACTCTCTGTAATGGTTAGGTAATAGTCACCAGCTTTTGTGGCTCTTACGTCAAAAAAATAAGTGCGTCTTCCAGCACGCATTACCTTGCTAAATATTTCTTCTTGCTCCATCGAATATTTCTCGCCCATAATTATAAAAATTTCTGATATTTATTTCTACTCAAAAATCATAAAAAAAAATAAAAGCCGCAACTTAAAGTTAGATTTCTTTTTCGGTACGCTGTTTTAAGTATAATTCTTTGTAGTAACCAGGTGTGTTTACCAATTCATTGTGAGTTCCTTGCTGTATAACGCGACCCTCTTCTAAAATTATGATTTTATCAGCATTTTTGGCAGAAGAGACTCTATGACTAACAATAACAGTAGTTTTATTTTGAGAAATACGATGTAAATTGCTGAGTATTTCTTCTTCTGTTTCTGTGTCTACTGCAGATAGGCAGTCATCAAACAATAAAATAGCAGGATCTTTTATAAGGGCTCTGGCTATAGACACTCGCTGTTTTTGCCCACCACTTAAAGTGATACCTCGTTCTCCTAATATAGTTTGATAGCCTTTTGTAAATCCTGTAATATTTTTGTGCACGGCCGCTAAGGTTGCTGCTGCGATTACTTGTTGATCTGTAGCGTCTTGTTTTCCGAATTTTATATTCTCGCTAATACTCTCGCTAAATAAAAAAGCATCTTGAGGTACAAAGCCAATACTACTGCGCAAACTTTGTAAATTAAGATCTTTGATTGGGGTATTGTCTATAAAAAGTGTTTGAGGAGCGGTATCGTACAAACGCGCAATGAGTTCTAAAATGGTCGATTTTCCAGATCCGGTATTACCTAAAATGGCAATAGTTTCTCCGGGCTGTACGGTAAAAGAAATGTTTTTTAATGCCTGAATGTTTGTGTCATCATAGGTAAAACTTACGCTTTTAAAAGCAATGCTACCTTTTATGGGTGTTGCTATTTTTGATGTGTTAACAATTGCAGGTTCTGTTTTTAGAAACTCATTGATTCTTTTTTGAGAAGCCTCAGCCTGTTGTATCATAGAGGTAACCCATCCTACAATTGCTACGGGCCAAGTAAGCATATTTACATAAATTAAAAAAGATACAATGGTTCCAAAATCTTGAATTTCGCCACTAATAAATTTAGAACCTCCTATGTAGATAACTAGAATGTTGCTCGCCCCAATTAAAAGCATCATTAAAGGAAAAAATAAAGCTTGAACTTTGGTTAAATCTATGTTTTTTTCTTTGCTTGCTTGAGAAAGACTCTCAAATTCTTGCGTTGTGCTGGGCTCAATACCATAGGCTTTAATCACACCAATACCACTAAAACTCTCTTGTGTAAATGTGGTAAGTTTAGATAGGTATTCTTGCACCACAGTAGAGCGCTTGTGAATGGCAATACTAAGTCTGTAAATCATTATAGACAACACAGGCAAAGGAGCTATTGCATAAAGGGTGAGCTCAGGGTCAGAGAGAAACATATAGCTAATAACAACCACAAACAGTGTAATGGTCGATGTACTATACATAATGGCAGGACCAATATACATACGTACCTTACCAACATCTTCGCTTATGCGGTTCATTAAATCTCCGGTACGGTTTTGTTTGTAAAAGCCTAAAGACAGTTTTTGGTAGTGCTGGTATACTTCGTTTTTTAAATCAAACTCTACTTTTCTGGAAACCACAATAATGGTTTGGCGCATCACAAAAGTAAATACTGCCGCCAATAGTGTTGCTCCTAGTAATAAAATAATATTTATAAGTAATTCTTTTTCTACAGTTGCAATATCTGTAATTTTGCCATTAATCTTTTGCTCTACGATAGTTATAGAGTCTCCAACTTTCATTGGTATTGCCAATTTGAAAACAGCAGCAATAACTGTAGTAACAAGACCTAGTAATAATCTGCCTCTATATTTGTGTAGGTACTTATTTAGGTACTGTAGTTCTTTCATGCAGCGGAAGAGGATTTATTAACAAATTCGCATTTTAGGCTTAATGTCTTTGATATATGAACAGTAATATAGTATTTTCGCGTACCCTTTTTAAGGATTTGAAAAAATAAAACCTATGAAAACAGAAGTTGTTTCTACTAAAGATATAAAAAATCTGGGTCCAGTTTTTGGCCAATTATCTTTTCAAGATCATGAGCAAATTGTTTTTTGCAATGACAAAGATACAGGATTAAAAGCAATAATTGGCATTCATGACACGACCCTAGGACCTGCTCTTGGAGGTACTAGAATGTGGCAATACAACAATGAACAAGATGCTCTAAATGATGTGTTGCGTCTCTCTAGAGGGATGTCTTTCAAATCTGCAATTACAGGCTTAAATTTAGGTGGCGGTAAAGCTGTTATTATTGGAGATGCCAAAACACAGAAGACACCAGAACTTATGTTAAAGTTTGGTGAATTTGTTCATAGCCTAGGAGGTAGATACATAACGGCAGAAGATGTTGGAATGGCCACCAGTGATATGGATTTAGTAAGAACAGTAACACCTTTTGTAACTGGTATTAGTGAAGAGAAGGGTGGCGCCGGAAATCCATCACCAATAACTGCATATGGAACCTTCATGGGTATGAAAGCTTCTGCAAAGTATGCCTTTGGTACTGATGATCTTGAAAATAAAGTAGTATACGTTCAAGGAATTGGAAATGTAGGAGAAGCACTTGTAGAACACCTAAGTAATGAAGGAGCCAAAGTATTTATTAGTGATATCAATCAGGCACGTCTAGAGCAGGTAAGAGATAAGTACAGTGTAGAGATTTACACAGGTACTAATCTATACACCGAGCAGATGGACATCTATGCACCTTGCGCCTTAGGAGCTACTTTAAATGATACTACAATTGGTCAATTAAAGGCCAAAGTAATTGCCGGGGCTGCAAACAATCAATTGGCAGATGAGAATAAGCATGCTGTGTTATTAAGAGAAAAAGGGATTGTGTATGCGCCAGATTTTTTAATTAATGCTGGCGGTATCATTAATGTATACGCAGAACTTGAAAACTACGGTAAACAAGAGATTATTCGCAAAACAGAAAATATATATACCACAACCCTAGAGATTTTAAATAAGGCTGAACTTGAGGATATTACAACTCATCAGGCTGCATTAAATATTGCACAAGCAAGAATTGATGCAAGAAAAGCAGAAAAAGCCTAATCAGTTTTTTTAAAGTATTATCTTTGCTCTGCACTATTTAAGGTAGTGTAGTTTACTACTATTTCTGGTTACAGAAATTTTAATATCAATAATTTTTTAAGTTCTTTCATACTATGCTAACACGAAGACACATACGGGTAAAGGTTTTGCAATCTATATATGCACTACGCCAGAGTAATAACCCAGATCTTGAAAAGCAAGAGAAGTTTTTGTTTTATAGCATAGACCAAATGTTAGATTTGTACGCTTTGTCATTACAACTTCTTGTTGAAATGAGAAAAGCGGATAGAAAATTCTTGGTAACTTCTCAGCAAAAACATTTAGCAACCAGTGAAGAAAAGAATTTTAGTACTACCTTTTTAGATAATAAGGTGTTAGATTTAATTGAGCAAAATGAAGATTTATCAAACTACATTGAAAATAAAAAACTCAACTATTGGGATCTAGATGGTGAGTATGTAACTATACTACTCAAAGATTTAAGAGCAAAAGGATTTTACAAAGAGTATATCCAAAAACAAAGCACTAGTTTTAAAGAAGATCAAGATTTTTTGGTAAGTCTTTTCAAAAAAGTGATTGCTCCTAGTGATAAATATTACGAATATATCGAGGATAAAAGACTTACCTGGATAGATGACTTCCCTATAGTTAATACTGCCTTAGCAAAGGTGTTAGCGAAAATTTCAGAAAAAAACGTTAGCACTCTGCTTTTGCCTGAATTGTATAAAAACCAGGATGACAAACAATACGCCAAGCAGTTGTTTACTAAAGTTGTT
>JABHYI010000048.1 GCA_018656255.1 Bacteroidota bacterium | reverse complement strand
CTTACTATTGGATCTTGCTCGCTCATCTCTGCAATACCACCTGCATTATCTGCAATAGGTCCAAAAGCATCAATAGCCAGTTGCATGGCCGTTGTTGCCATCATAGCAGAAGCTGCTAATGCAACTCCGTAAAACCCAGCCAAAGCATATGATGCCCATATTGCGGCTGCGAATAACAGTACAGAAGAAAATGTAGAAATCATACCTGTTGCCAAACCAGCAATGATGTTTGTTCCTGCACCCGTGCTAGATTGTTGTACAATTTTTAAAATTGGCTTAGAACCAAGTCCTGTATAGTATTCTGTAAAAGCAGAGATTCCCGCTCCTACAACCAGTCCAACCAAACATGCATAAAATACTCTAATTGAAGAAATATCTTGTAATCCTTCTCCAAAGAAGTCCATTTGCATTGTTGCTGGCAGCATCCATGTAACTAATCCATAACAAGCTACAGCAACCATAATAATAGATGCCCAGTTACCTATGTTTAGAGCTTTTTGTACATCCGCTTCTTTTGCATCGTTAGAAGAAATTTTAACTAATAAAGTTCCTATAAGAGAAATAATAATTCCTACACCTGCAATTGCCATAGGTAATAAAACAGGGCCAATTCCGCCAAAGGCATCTTGTATTGAGCCTCCCATGTCTTTGATAACATAGTTACCAAGTACCATTGCAGCAAGTACTGTTGCTACATATGATCCAAATAAATCTGCACCCATTCCTGCAACATCACCTACATTATCTCCAACATTATCTGCAATTGTTGCTGGGTTTCTTGGATCATCCTCTGGAATATCTGCCTGTACTTTTCCTGCTAAATCTGCCCCTACATCGGCAGCTTTGGTATAAATACCTCCACCCACTCTTGCAAAAAGCGCAATAGACTCTGCTCCTAGAGAGAAACCAGCTAAAGCCTCTAATACTATAGTCATATCCATGGTGTTGGTCCATTGACCACCCATAAACATTTGATAAAATACAATGAAGAAAAGTGTTAATCCTAAAACAGCCAATCCAGCAACACCAAGACCCATAACAGTACCACCACCAAAAGAAACTTTTAGTGCATTTGGCAGGCTTGTTTTTGCTGCTTGAGTGGTTCTTACATTGGTTTTAGTTGCTATTTTCATACCCATGTTTCCTGCAAAGGCAGAAAAAACAGCTCCAATAATAAAGGCAACAACAATTAAATAGGTAGTGTCCATAAAAAAAGCAATTCCTGCTAGAACAATACTTGCACCTAAAACGAAATAAGATAACAATCTATATTCTGCATTTAAGAAGGCTAAAGCACCTTCGTAGATGTGGTCTGAAATTTCTTTCATTTTACCATCACCTGCATCTTGCTTCATCACCCAAGATTTTTTAATTAGCATATATACTAAACCTATTAATGCCGCTGCTATTGGCATGTAAATCATCATTGCTTCCATATATTATTTGATTCGTTAATTAAGGCGGTAAAAGTAACAAATTAAAGACAATTAAAAAACACCTTTTTAATAAGTGACAAAAGTGGCTATAAAGCACTGGATATTAGGGGTTAAACAGCAAAATTAAAGGTGGTTTTACGGCAAATAGCATGGCCTTAGCCTAACAGGCGTGCTTTAAAATAGCGCTCACTATTTTTAGAGAGATGAAAACACTCCCTAGAAGTTAAAACCAAAGGTTCCTGTAAAGCCGAATTTTCTGGCATTTGGATAGTCTGCCTGGTTTAGATAATTTCCTCTGAAATTAACATCGAGCCTAAATACTTTGAAGATATTACCCACACCAAAACTATACTCATAATAAGGTTTGTTTGGTGACTGATATATTACATTGGATCTGTTAATGGCTATATTTTCTTGGCTCACACTCCCTATAACCGACCTAAAGCCTATCACCTCTCTTAAATTAAAGTCTCTAAGCCATGGTATGCGCTGGAAAATTCTCCCGCCAAAATCGTGCTGTAAATGTAAAGACACGTATTGGTCACTCACAAACTCATAAAAATCTAACTGAGAAAAAGTGTTGTAAATACTAAAAAGAGTTTGGTTTCCTGGAATAGGATTTAACAAGCTTAAATTTACCTCACCAAAGGTTTTACCAGCCTCAATGGTTGAGGTTAATCTACCAATACCGCCAATATTCCATGGCTGGGTATATAATCCTTGAATACGCTGATACTCAAAATCGCCCCCTAAGAATCCTTTTATACCGTAGGTGTACCCAAGAAAAATACTTGGGAAACTTCCTTGATTTATAATGGTTCTCTCCACACCATAACCAGAAACTTTCCTCTTTGGAGTGAAAAATGTTAATAGCTGGATGTCTGGTTGTTGTACATCACCACCAATGCTTCCGTCTTCTTTTAAATAATCTATAGAAAAGCTGTCTGTTGCAGAACTCAAAGACCTATAGGATCCTGTTAGGCGTATATTTAAATTTTTTACAGGCTCTAAGGAAACACCCAGAGTCGCAAGTTTAACACGAGTGAGCTTATCATTTGCCCCAACGGCAATAAGTGATGAAGAGGCTAGATTTCTGCCCAAAATATCATTGCTAGAAGAAAGGCTTGCACCAGTTTGCTCTACATCTTTTCTATATCCCGAATAAAGGGTGAGTCTGTTTTTTCTGTTGAGTAACACCTTTGCAGATAGCCCAAATTTAAAACGATCATCTTTAAATCCATAGGCTCCAAATCCTTCAAGACGCCACTGATCATTTTGAGAAAAATAGGTCCTCCCACCCAGCCTAACTCTAAGACCCTCTGCCTCATTGTACCCCAAAAGTGAGAATACAGGCCCAATATCAAAGTTCTCTACCTCATGATACCCAGAGGCCAAAATAGAAGCGGCGCTATACAATGCTTTAAATCTTGGTACATTCTTTAATGTGTCTAACATTTTATAAACGCTCAACTCATCTTTATTTAATCGCTCTAGACGGTTTTCTTCCCAAAAGCTCTCTGGCCTGTTGTACACATTATACTGGTAGGGATCTACTTGTATTTTATAAAAATCTTTCTGCTTTGGTATGTCAAAAACATAGTTGTCATACAAGGTGGTTCTT
Organism: Bacteroidota bacterium; assembly: GCA_018656255.1. Taxonomy (GTDB): domain Bacteria; phylum Bacteroidota; class Bacteroidia; order Flavobacteriales; family Flavobacteriaceae; genus Patiriisocius. Next base: position 5,828 of record JABHYI010000048.1, on the reverse strand, counting down.
CTTCCATAGACACCTTTGGCTTTTTCTTTATCCTGAAAACTAAAGTCACTCATAAAGTAATCTCGAGTGATTAAAAAGATAGAATCATTTAGTACATCAAACTCTTGTTCAATATAGATTTCTCTAATCCAGTTTATATTAGCACTTTTTGAAGCCTGTAGGTTAATCTCCTTAATGGCCCAAGTAGAGTCATTAACCCAAAAGTCTCCTTTAAATGTGAGTTCATTTTTACGTCTTGGATAATATGCTATGTTATAGCACCATTTATCTTTTCTGTAGGCACTATCTAAAAGCACATAATTATACACATCTATACCCGTTTTAGATAAAGGGCTGGTAAATGACTTATCAAAAAACTTTAAATAATTATCATATACATTATACTGGCTGTACAAATCTTTTAAAAATGCAATTAGAGTGTTGTTGTTTTCAAACCCAGAATTTTTATTCCCTTGCAGTACCTGTCTTTCTTTGCCTAGAAGATTGTCTCCATAAACCTGAGAGAAGGCCTCATTAATAAAAATTGGCAAGTAGGTATTTCCTGTAACCTTTGAGGTGTCTATCTCTTCAAAGATAAACTCCATGCCTTTAAAAATTTTGTTTTTTGTGAGTGTACTATCTATAGTGTTTAGATCAAATTCAAGCTTCTCATATTTATCGTAGGCGTATTGCTCGAATTTTTTTATACCATTTTGCCTTCGGTTATCCCAAATTTTACGCAAAATGGTTATGGCTGGATTATTTTTCTTAGAGGTTTTACCACTAAAGATAACAACCTCATCTAGAGATGCTGCTTCTTGCTCTAAGACAACATTCATGTTATAGTTGATCTTTTTATCTAGTATGATTTCTTTATTTTGAAATCCTAAAAAAGAGACCACAACATCTGTATAGTCCTGGTTACTCTCAAGATAAAAGCGACCCTCTTCGTTGGTAATTGTTCCTTCAAAGCTATTTTTAAAAACTACATTAGCAAAAGGCACAGAGGCTCCATCGGTGTCTGTTACAAAACCGCTTATTTTGGTTTGCGCCAGGGCGCTAACCGAAATCAATAGTAGAAAAATAAAAAAGGAGTTTCTCATGAAAACATGGGAAGTTAAAATGTCAAACCCACTAGCTTTAAAAATATATTATTTTTTGTAGAGCACTTTCTTTACTGCCTTTACAACATCAGTGCTGTTGGGTAACCATTCTGCAAATAAAGCAGGTGAATATGGCGCAGGGGTATCTGCGGTGTTAATTTTCTCAACTGGTGCGTCTAGATAATCAAATGCCTGACTTTGTATTTGATAGGTAATCTCTGTCGCTACATTTCCAAAAGGCCATGCTTCTTCTAAAACCACCAAACGATTTGTTTTTTTAACAGAATCTAAAATAGCATTGATATCTAGAGGACGAACCGTTCGCAGATCGATGATTTCACACTCAATACCTTCTGCTGCTAATTGATCAGCAGCTTTGTAAGCTTCTTTTATGATTTTACCAAAAGAAACGATGGTTACATCGCTACCCTTACGCTTGATTTCTGCGACACCTAGAGGAATTAAATATTCTCCCTCCGGCACTTCTCCTTTATCACCATACATTTGCTCACTCTCCATAAAAATCACTGGATCGTTATCTCGTATGGCACTTTTTAATAATCCCTTTGCATCTGCAGGATTACTTGGTACAACCACTTTTAATCCTGGTGTATTTGCAAACCAATTCTCAAAAGCTTGAGAATGTGTTGCTGCCAATTGGCCAGCACTAGCTGTTGGCCCTCTAAAGACAATTGGACAATTAAATTGCCCACCACTCATTTGTCTGATCTTTGCGGCGTTATTAATAATTTGGTCAATCCCAACCAAAGAGAAATTAAAGGTCATGTATTCTATAATAGGTCTGTTACCGTTCATGGCACTACCAATGGCAATACCAGCAAAACCAAGTTCTGCAATAGGGGTGTCTATAACACGCTTTGCGCCAAACTCCTCTAACATTCCTTTACTTGCCTTGTATGCACCGTTGTACTCTGCTACTTCTTCACCCATTAGATAAATAGTATCATCTTTGCGCATCTCCTCGCTCATGGCTTCACAAATGGCTTCTCTAAATTGAATTGTCTTCATGCTAATTGCCCACGTAGGTGGGTACATTAAATTATACTTTATGATCTTTTTGTGTCTGAAATAGTTAAATAGAACTACCCCATTAATCTAAAAAAACAAAAATAGTATTATTATCTTATTTTTTATACCACAAGTGGAGGCATTTAACATTTTATAGACAACTATTTACTATGCGTGCATAGTAAATAAGAATAATATTCACTATCTTTGTGGTCGAAAATTTTGAGATTATTAAGATTTTCGAAACTCAAAAAAAGTACTATTATAAAAATAAAGATTACTATGAAAATATTAGTGTGTATTAGTCACGTACCAGACACTACTTCAAAGATAAACTTCGCAGACAACGATACGAAATTTGACACCAATGGCGTAAATTTTGTGATCAATCCAAATGATGAGTTTGGACTCACCCGCGCGATGTGGTTTAAAGAAAAGCAAGGTGCGTCTGTGCATGTTGTTAATGTTGGAGGACCAGAAACAGAACCTACACTTCGCAAGGCCTTAGCCATTGGAGCAGATGAAGCCATACGCATAGACACACCAGCCACAGATGGCTACAGCGTTGCATTGCAGTTGGCTGATGTTGCTCAACAAGGCGGCTATGACCTAATAATAGGAGGACGCGAGTCTATTGATTATAATGGTGGTATGGTACCAGGAATGCTTGCAAAAATGATTGGAGCTAATTTTGTAAATACCTGTATTAGTTTAGAGATAGAAGGTAGCAGCGCAACTGCTATTAGAGAAATTGATGGTGGTAAAGAAACTCTACAAACAACACTACCTCTTGTTATTGGAGGTCAAAAAGGATTGGTTGAGGAAAGTGATCTTCGCATACCAAATATGCGCGGTATCATGCAAGCTAGAAGCAAACCTTTACATGTTAAACAAGGAGTTGAACAAAGCCCAAGAAGCCAAGCCACAACCTTTGAAAAACCAGCCCCGAGAGGTGCTGTAAAACTGGTTGATAATGTAGACCAATTGATCGATTTACTTCACAACGAGGCCAAAGTAATTTAACTAACAACAAATATAGGTCTTCAAAATTATTTGAATGTCTAAATATAATAGCAAATACCTTTAACATATGAGTGTTTTAGTCTACACAGAATCTGAAAATGGTTCTTTTAAAAAAACCGCCTTTGAGGTTGTATCCTACGCAAAGGCCATAGCAACTGAGTTAGGCACTACCTTAACAGCTGTATCTATTAATGCAAGTAATACCTCCCAGCTAGGAGTATATGGCGCAGACAAAGTATTAGAAATAACAAATGACAGCCTTGCAAACTTCGACTCGCAAGCATATGCAGATGCAATATCTCAAGCTGCCACATCACAGGATGCAACTGTTGTTGTTTTATCTCAAACTGCAAATGCAAAATTTATGGCTCCTTTAGTTGCTGTAAATCTAGAGGCTGGATACGTCTCCAACGTAGTTGCGCTCCCAAAGAGCATAACGCCATTTAAAATAAAGCACAGCGTGTATACAAACAAGGCTTTTTCTCTAACCCAGATAAACACACCTGTTAAAATAATTGGTTTAGGTAAAAATGCATACGGCTTGCATGAAACATCTGCCGCTGCAGTATCAGAGGCATTCTCTCCAACTCTTCAACAAAGCAATACTAAGGTTATCTCTGTAGATAAAGCTACTGACAAAGTAACCATAGCAGATGCAGAGGTTGTAGTTTCTGCAGGGCGCGGATTAAAAGGACCAGAAAACTGGGGTATGATTGAAGAGATGGCCACTATTTTAGGGGCCGCTACAGCTTGCTCAAAACCTGTTAGTGATATGGGGTGGAGATCTCATGGAGAACATGTTGGACAAACAGGAAAGCCAGTGGCTGCAACACTATACATTGCCATTGGCATTAGTGGAGCCATCCAACATCTTGCAGGTATTAACTCCTCTAAGATAAAAGTGGTTATAAACACGGACCCTGAAGCTCCATTTTTTAAAGCAGCAGACTACGGTATTGTAGGAGATGCATTTGAAATTGTACCACAACTAAATGAAAAATTAAAGGCTTTTAAAGCGCAAAACGCATAATTTTTATTACTTTGTGCCTTTGAAAATGGCTGTTTAAATTAGGACAAACATCCTGTTTAAACAGCTTTTTTTAATTTAAACACTATGAGTCTAGTTAGATTAAATATTAAGGGGATTTCTTACAGTCAAACGCAAAATGGCGCATACGCATTAATACTCAGCGAGGTGGAGGGCAACAGAAAATTACCCATAGTCATTGGCGCTTTTGAAGCACAGTCTATTGCCATTGCACTAGAGAAAGAAATCATGCCACCCAGACCACTTACCCACGATTTATTTAAAAACTTTTCAGATCTTTTTGCAATTATTATCACACAAGTAATCATACACAAGTTGGTTGATGGGGTATTCTACTCCAGTATTATATGTGAGCGTGAGGGTGTAGAAGAAATTGTAGATGCTCGAACCAGTGACGCCATTGCGCTAGCTCTTAGGTTTAAAGCCCCTATTTTTACCCACAAAGAGATCTTGGACAGTGCAGGTATATTCTTGAAAACTGGAGGTAAAAAAGAAGAGAACCAAGAACTAGAAGATGAAATATTAGATGATTTTATACAAAGCGATGACCCGCAGGCTCAGAGTGCAACATCTGAAGATTACAAAACCAATACCTTAAAAGAACTCTATCAATTACTTGAGGGCGCTGTTAAAAATGAAGATTATGAAAGTGCCGCAAAAATAAGAGATGAAATTTCAAAGCGAGACTAAACCCTACCAAAACCTATGAAAAAGCTATTATGTAGTATTGTTGTATTGTTTTTGATTGGAAACCTATCAGCACAAAACATCGACAAGCAATGGATCTTTAACTATATCCATTCTGAGGAAGGAACATCTCTTTTTGAGATTGACGAAACTTCAGACACTTTTACGCTAGACAATGGTGCATTTGAGTATTCACTTGCTGCCAAAAACAACCTAAAGGCAAGTGGAGATTATATATTTCAGAATAATTTATTGGTCTTATTTTATAGTCAGCCCACAGATACCATTCGTAGATATCGTGTTACAAAACTCACAGAGGATACTTTATCCTTCACAGAAAACAATACAACCTATTGGTTTAAAGCCGCTAAAACTCCTGCTGCAGTAAATGCGGCAGAGTCTAAAGACACAATCATACCCTCTCAAGGATTTTCTTTTAACAGTCTTTGGCGCGGAGTTCTTGGTATGGTTACTCTTTTGTTTATTGCATTTTTATTTAGCGCAAACAGAAAAGCAATTAGTTGGCGCACAGTAGGGCTTGGTCTTGCGCTGCAGCTAGTAATTGCTGTAGGGGTTTTAAAGATTGCCTTTATTCAAAAAATATTTGAGGGCATTGGAAAGTTGTTTATTAGTATTTTAGATTTCACCAAAGCGGGTAGTAAGTTTTTATTTGAAGGTTTAGTTGTAGACATGGACACCTTTGGATTTATTTTTGCATTCCAAGTGCTTCCTACCATTTTGTTTTTCTCTGCCTTAACCTCTGTACTGTTCTACCTAGGTATCATTCAAAAAGTAGTAAAAGCCTTTGGATGGTTACTCTCTAAGGTGTTGAAGATTTCTGGAGCAGAAAGTTTAAGTGTTGCCGGGAATATTTTTTTAGGACAAACAGAAGCTCCGCTGCTTATTAAGGCCTACCTAGAGAAAATGAATAAAAGTGAAATGCTGCTTGTTATGATTGG
>JABHYI010000195.1 GCA_018656255.1 Bacteroidota bacterium | reverse complement strand
TTCTTGAGATAATAGTCAAATATAAAGAGTATTTCCCACTTTTTCCCACAATTTACCACATTGTTAATAAGTTTTAGACGAAAGAGAAGTAATTTAGGACCAACAACCTGAATATCAATACATTTAAAACAATCTAGTTGTGGGGTTTTAACAATTTTAACTTCAAAAATTACACTGATTTATACTTAATCAATGCTAGGCTATCATTGAATAAAAAAAGTGTATTTTTGTTTTTATAACCTAAAGATTTAATGGCGCATCAACTTAAAGAAGAAGGAGGGTTTAGATACCTAGAAATTGGCGAAGGAACCCCGATGATCATTTTGCATGGACTTATGGGAGGGCTCAGTAATTTTGATAATGTAGCCCAATTTTTTCCAGAGAAAGGATACAAAGTTATCATACCAGAATTGCCTTTATTCGAGCTTCCACTACTCAAAACCAATGTAAATTCTTTTGCAAAATATCTCAAAAAATTTATTGCTCATAAAAAACTTGATAAGGTTATTTTACTTGGAAATTCTCTTGGAGGACATATTGGCCTTCTGTACACCAAGCAATATCCACAAAATGTAAAAGCACTTGTAATAACAGGAAGTAGTGGCCTATACGAAAGCGCCATGGGAGAAAGCTACCCAAAGCGAGGGGATAGAAACTACATCAAAACAAAAACTGAAAATGTTTTTTATGACCCCGCTATTGCAACAAAAGAGTTAGTTGATGAAGTTTTTGAAACTGTAAACGACAGGGTGAAACTCATACGCACCTTAGCAATTGCAAAGAGCGCTATACGCCACAACATGGGTAAAGATCTTCCCAAGATGAACACACCTACATGTATCATTTGGGGTGAAAACGACTCTGTAACACCACCAGAGGTTGGTACAGAATTTCATGAAAAACTGCCAGATAGTGATTTGTTTTGGATTAAAAAATGTGGCCATGCTGCTATGATGGAACATCCAGATACATTTAATGAAATCTTGATAGCTTGGCTAGAAAAGCGTTCTTTATAGTACCCTTCAAACAACATCAAAAAATACCAAACAATACCTTTCATACACCGGTAATATATACACCATGAAAATTAAATCTGCCGAGTTTGTAATGAGCAATAGTGATGTGGCAAAATGCCCAAAAGAGCGCGTACCCGAGTATGCATTTATAGGACGCTCTAATGTTGGGAAATCATCCCTAATCAACATGCTGGTTGATAGAAAAAACCTTGCCAAAACCTCTGGTAGACCCGGAAAAACTCAACTAATAAATCACTTTATAATAAATAAAAATTGGTATCTAGTAGATTTACCTGGGTATGGGTATGCTCGAGTTTCAAAAAAAGCAAAAAAAACATTTCAGAAATTTATTACAGACTATTTTGAGCAGCGCAAACAACTAGTACTTGCCTTTGTTTTGATAGATTGTAGACATGAACCACAGCCTGTTGATATAGATTTTATGCACTATCTTGGAGAGGCTAATATTCCGTTTCAAATTATCTTCACCAAAGCAGACAAACTAAAACCAAACGCGCTAACTAGAAACGTTGACGCCTATGTCAAAAAAATGTTGGAAAGCTGGGAAGAAATGCCTGCATATTTTATTACCTCATCTAGCAAAAAAGAAGGTAAAGAGGCCGTTATAGACAATATTGATGTTATTAACCAAGAGGTAAAGGATTCTCTTTAAAACAACCCCTTAAACCCCTACGGGCACGGCGTCATAATCTTGACTGGACTAAATCAATGAAAGTTTCAACATCTTTGGCCTGGGCAATGTCAACATTGCTTAGAAATATTTCAAGTATATCCTGCTCTTGAGATAGAATTACAGGAAAATCATACTTTGGCAACCACTTAGATTTGTACTGTTTTAAAAATTGATCTCTGTGAAGAAAAACCATTTCAAAATTTGTAGATTTCCTGAAGGTTTTCCATTTTTTATTTTCAGAAAAAACACCAAAAGTTAGGCTACACAAATCACACTTATAGGTATTTGGGCTAAAAAACTTATGTGCACTAGCCAACAAAGAACCTGCCTTACCAGAAGTTGCATTATAAACAAAAATAAGTTTCATAGAGAGGTTCCAATACTGGAACTATTTTTTTTTCAAATCTAATTTTTCAGCAAAATAATCACAGAAGTCTTTCATTGTTGCGGTCATTTTCTCATCATTTGTAGCACGATTAAAAGTGTCTGACATAGCACTTAATGTTTGATGAAAAAACACCTTCATTTCATCCAAAGGCATGTCCTTGGTCCATAAATCTATGCGCATAGATTCTTTGGCCTTAGCATCCCAAACAGAAAGCAGCATCGCTTTTGCCTGTTGATTTTCTACACCGCCATCTTTTGCGCTCCAGTGTAGTTTTTCTGGGACCTTATTCTCGTCTAGTGAAACATCAATGATGATTTTTGATTTGTTTGAAACTGCCATTATTTCTTTGGTTTATATTTAGATTTTTTAAAGAGAGCTTCTGCATCGAAGACTAATAATTGTTGTGGTGTGATGTCATTGTTTTTCATAAAAGCACGTACTATTTTCCAACCTAAATAACGCCCTGCCATTGGAGAGGATTCATTATCAAGTTCTAGGTAAAACTTAGAAAAAGGAGCGTTCGAAATAAATCTTGGAGTAAGACCAGGGTCTGTGCTAAATAAAAGTTCTTTTTCGACAAAATAACGCCACATGTCTACCTGATTATCTTCAGCCCATTGCCATTGTTTATCTGTGTATCCAATTTTAGAGGCATCACTCGTATTGGGCAACCATAATTCTTGTAAATACAGTTGTTTTCCAAAATAAATCATTTGTTCCAAAAAAGTATTTTTTGTTGGAGGAGCAATATATTTTTGAGCATACGCCTTAGCAACATCAGAGGGTATTTGAGAAGCTTTTAAATTTTCAACAATGTATCTTTTAATGTCTGAATAGTAGCGGTGATCTGCGCCAAGGTAGTTGTCTAGAGACAACAGTAGCAAGGTGTCAGAGGCAACAATAACTCTGCTTTGATAATCAACGTCGTTTATTAAAGTAACTGTTGTGGGCACCCTAAAGCGAGGAAAATAATATTTTATGTGCTGAAATAAGGGCCCTAATGTAGCCACTAGATTTGTTTGATCAGGAAATATTTTTAAGATTTCATCGGCCATTTCTTGATGCAATGGGCTTTGCATACGGGATATCCATATACTATCTGGAATTCTTTTTGAAAAAAACATAGGAAATTTTTCTTTTAAAGACCCAAGAGAATCAATGGATGTATTGGCAAACTGCTTATCAAACCGTATCACAGATGCCTCAATAGGAATTTTTGAAATATCCTTTTCTATATCACCTGAGTTGTCACAACCAAAGAGAGTGAAAGCCACTAAAAATAAAATAAGTTTTTGCATATAATTATAGGTGCTAAGCTATGGAACGAAATTCCTTTTTATTAATTTTACAAACAAGGTATATAATTCGTAATTTAAAAATGTAAAAATACAATTTTAACAATGATTGTAGTACCTTAATGATCTCAGAAATTTTAAAACCTTTAAGAGATCATGTAATAATTCGTCGCTTAAAAAACAATAATATGCAGGTAGAAAAAGTAACAGCTCATATAGTAGGATGGCTCAAGCAATATGCAGAAGAAGCAAAAATGGATGGATTTGTAATTGGTGTTAGCGGAGGTGTTGATAGCGCTGTAACCTCAACACTGTGTGCCATGACAGGGCTTAAAACACTGTGCGTAGAAATGCCTATCCATCAAGCTAAAGGCCAAGTAACAAGAGCTAAGGAGCATATTACTGAATTAAAAAAACAATTTACTGGAGTTACAAGCACACAAGTAGATCTCACAGAGTTGTTTGAAGGCTTTAAAGCACAAGTTCCAGAAACTAACAACTCAGACACCCTACAGGTATCTCTGGCCAACACAAGGGCGAGACTCAGAATGACAACCCTTTATTATTTTGCTGGATTACACAAGTATTTAGTAGCTGGTACGGGAAATAAAGTAGAAGATTTTGGTGTTGGGTTTTATACCAAATATGGAGATGGCGGCGTAGATCTTAGCCCTATTGCAGATTTACTTAAAAGCCAAGTATACGCTATAGCAAAACACATTAAGGTATCCAACCAAATTCTAGAGGCAGCTCCTACAGATGGTCTCTTTGGAGACAGCCGCACTGATCAAGACCAAATTGGGGCTAGTTATGATGAATTAGAATGGGCCATGAAAATACAAGAGTTAGGCAAAACCGACAGTGTATTTACCACTAGAGAAAAAGAAGTTTTTAAGATATATACGCGACTCAACAAGGCTAACAAGCATAAAATGAACCCAATACCAATTTGCGAAATACCCTTGAGTTTTATTTAAATAATACTCAATGTTTCTTATTGCTGAAGTTAAGGGGCTAATCATTACTAATGTTGTTGTATAAATTGTAGTAAAAGTATTACAAAACTCCCTTGCTTTTCCATAAAGCATCATTATATTTGTTTTTATAGATTGCATTAATTGCAAAACGTATCTACAAAATGAAAACAGTATTTATAGCCGACAATCATCCTATTACCAGAAAAGGTATTGTGTGCATGCTTAAAAACAACAAGAAGTTTGCAATTATTGGTAAAGCTGGAAATGCTGAAGATTTATACACAAGCCTGAGAGAAAGCACTCCAGATATCCTCATTATGGAGATCGACATTCCTCAAATTAATGGCATTAACGCATTACGTAACATAAAAACAGAATTTCCAAAAATGCGTGTGCTTATATTCTCTACACACCCAGAAGAAATTTATGCTTTGCGTGCTATTAAATCTGGTGCTGCAGGTTATGTTCCAAAAACAGCAACCACCAAAACCTTTGTAAAAGCAATGAAGCATATCGCTAAAGGAGGTATTTTCTTGAATGAAGAGTTAACATCAACATTTACCAGTAGAAACGTAGGAGAAAGTAACGCGATAAGCCGTTATAAAAAACTATCTTCAAGAGAGATTGAAGTTCTTAATCTGCTTAGTAGTGGCAAAAGAAATAAAGACATTGCCAACGCACTAAACATTAATGAAAAAACAGTAAGTACCTACAAAACTAGATTACTAAAGAAACTAAAAGTGGACAACCTAGCAGATTTAATACATCAGTCTAGAATGTTTCAGTTCGGATAAGCTACACCACTCTTCTTAATTTTTCTGACAAGATACTGTGCAGGGTATTGTAATCCTTTACCGTCTCAAGTACACTTCTATCTTTGTAAGATCCATTTTCAACAGGCGAATCAATAAGATCCTTAATTTTCAGACTAATTAAATACCTGCGAAGATTTAGTATGGTTTCACTTACTATTTGGGACACGCCACTATCCTTACCTTTTACGTAAATCTCCATACGCTCCCAGTCATGCAAGGCATGTCTTTCTTCATCCATTAATATATCTGAAACTAAACTAGCCGTTTCTGTTTCTAGTTCATTGATAAAGGCATCTACTTGAAAGTCTTTTCCTTGGTTAAATTGTGTGATTATTTCAGTGTACAAGGCTTTAAAAGTTGCATTTGTAAACTCAATTTCATCATCTTGAAGGTCTAGGTATATTTTTTCAAATACCTTATTTGAACTAATTTCTGGTTTAAATGAAATTTCTCCCTCTTCATTTGCCTCTAGAATTAAATCTTCAAAATCTTCCTTAGAACCGCCATACAACAAGAGTATTTCTATAATTTTACGCTCTAATTCAAAAAGCTCATCTATCTTTTTTGTAGGCTGGCTCTTGGGTGTAATAACATTAAAAGCTTGTTGGGTGGGTGGCGTTTTCTTAGATTGATCTTTGGCATCTTTTTGCAATAACTGAGCTAGGGTATTAAACAATACTTGCTCACTAATATCCATGATACGCGCGCACTCTTTAATGTATACTTCGCGTTTTATAGTATCTGGTATTTTAGAGATACTTACCACCATATCCCTGATGGTATCTGCTTTTTTAATAGGGTCATTATCTGCTTCTTTGGCTAGTAAAGATGCCTTAAAGGAAATAAAATCTTTTGCATTTTCTACCAAATAGCTCTGCAACACATCTAAAGTGTTGTTTTTAGCAAAACTGTCTGGATCCTCACCCTCTGGAAAGGTGCAAATCTTAACATTCATCCCTTGCTCTAGAATAAGATCAACTCCTCTTATAGAAGCTCTTAAACCAGCCGCATCTCCATCAAACAAGACGGTGATGTTTTGGGTGAGCCTGTTAATTAATCGTATTTGCTCTGGGGTTAACGCTGTACCTGAGGAGGAAACCACATTAGTAATACCTCGCTGGGCAAACTGTATTACGTCTGTATAGCCTTCAACTAGATAACAATTATCTTCTTTAGCAATGCTTTGCTTTGCATTATAAATACCATATAGCACCTTGCTCTTATGATATACATCACTCTCTGGAGAGTTTAAATACTTAGCGGCTTTTTTATCATTAGTTAATATTCTACCTCCAAAACCCAAGGTACGACCACTCATGCTTAGGATAGGAAACATCACACGTCCTTTAAAGCGGTCAAACTGTTTTTCTTGCTTTACAATTGACAAACCTGTTTGCTCTAGAAACTCTAGCTTATATCCCTTTTTGATTGCTTGATCTGTAAAGGCAGACCAGCCATCTAGGGAGTATCCTAGTTTAAATTTTTCTATTGTCTGTTGTGTAAAACCACGTTCTTTAAAATAAGAAAGCCCAATGGCCTTACCAGGCTCTGTTTTTAATAAGTTGTTATGAAAATACCCTGTAGCATACTCATTGACTAAATAAAGGCTCTCACGAGCGTTGGCTTGATCTTTTTGCTCATCTGTTTGTTCTATCTCTTCTATTTCTATACCATACTTTTTTGCAAGGTATTTAATAGCCTCTGGATAGGTAAAGTGCTCATGCTCCATTAAAAAAGTAACGGCATTACCGCCTTTCCCGCTGGAAAAATCTTTCCAGATTTGCTTAACTGGAGACACCATAAAACTTGGGCTTCGCTCATCAGTGAAGGGGCTTAAGCCTTTAAAATTACTTCCAGATTTTTTGAGCTGAACGAAATCACCAATCACCTCCTCTACACGAGCAGTTTCAAATACAGTATCTATGGTGGAACGACTTATCATAAGTTATGGCAACGGTTTGTAAAACTACATAAATGATATGTCAATATATAAAATGTACCTCACATTTACGTATAAAAAAAGCAAGGATTACTTCTTCCTATCTATAACGTAATTCACCATAAGGTTTAATGAATCTTTATATGGTGAGCTTGGGTAGGTATCAAGAATAGCTAATGCTTTTTGCTGGTAATCTTTCATTTGCTGCTGGGCATAATCAAGCCCCCCATGAGATTTTACATAGGCTATTACTTGCTTGACACGGTTTTTATCTTTGTTGTGATTTTTCACTGAGTTGATGAGCCAGCTTTTATCTTTAGAGGAGGCATTATTAATGGCATAAATTAAAGGAAGCGTCATTTTTTGCTCTTTAATATCGATACCCGTTGGTTTTCCAATTGCCTGGTCTGAATAATCAAACAAATCATCTTTTATCTGAAATGCAATACCAATTAACTCCCCAAAACTTCGCATTGCCTCTACTTTATCTTCACTGGCGTGCACAGATTTTGCTCCCATAGCACAACATGCCGCAATGAGTGTAGCGGTTTTTTGACGTATAATTTCAAAGTAAATTGCCTCTGTTATATCTAAATTTCTTGCTTTTTCTATTTGAAGCAGTTCTCCCTCGCTCATTTCACGCACTGCTACAGATATGATTTTCAATAAATCAAAATCATCGTTATCTATAGAAAGCAATAAGCCTTTTGACAATAAAAAATCACCAACCAATACTGCAATTTTATTTTTCCAAAGTGCATTTACAGAAAAGAACCCTCTTCTTCTGTCACTATCATCAACCACATCATCATGCACTAGTGTCGCTGTATGTATAAGCTCAATAACAGATGCACCTCGGTAAGTTCTTTCATTTACCGCACCTTGATTGTTCATCTTAGCGATAAGAAACACAAACATGGGCCGCATTTGCTTTCCCTTTCTATTGACAACGTAATGAGTAATTTTATTGAGCAGGGAAACCTTAGAAATCATGGAATTCGAAAATTTCTTTTCAAAGAGTTCCATCTCTTTTTCGATAGGTAGTTTTATTTGAGCGACTGCTTTCATTGGCATACCAAAAGTACGTTAAATAGTAAGAGCTTATTTATTGTAGATAAAAAAACGGAGAAGAATTATACACTTATCCGTTTTTGTTTTAAAAGCACACGCTATTTTTTAGCTTTTGTCCTATTTCTATACAAAGAAACATCAACACAGTTTATCATTTCTTGTTTATTAACAGCCACACCCAAAAATTTCTCAATTCTTGCCAGTTCTGATGCAGGGTTCTCTAAAACATCTGTATAGTTAACATATAATATTTCTACACCCGGCTCACTTTTATCCCAAAGGGTAACATTGGCTAATAATTTCTGGTATTTATTATACAAAGTCACTGGAAACTCCTGTTCACTTTTGCCAATCATCTTTTGTTGGGACTGGATAATTTCATTTAAATCTCTGCGCATAAAAATAATTTTATACCTAAGGGTTGAGTCTAAATATTTAAGCAGTGGCGCAACAACTTTTACCGCTTTGTCTTGACCCTTTGAGAGCCAAGTATTGTCTTTGTACAATGACATCACTGGCTTATACTCATAATACCCTTTAGGGTTTGAGATATCTGCCTCGCGGAGTTGATCCTGAAGGATATCCACCCCTCCTTTATCAAGCATTTGCATCATAAGTGAGGTTCCAGATCTAGGCAAACCTGAGACTATTGTTACTTGGTTTTCATGATACACATTGGAGACCTCTGCCGTATAATCGATATCTAGTTCTACTTTTTTTATGATATTATCCAAAGACTGTTTTGCCTTATGGAATTCTTTCGGTTTTAAAGAATTTGCCATCTCATAAGCAACCCTAGCATTTTCTAAATCACCAAGGTTTTCTAGCGCTTGACCAAGCAATAAATGAGCCTTGGGGAAATACTTTACAATTTCTATACTTGTTAGGGCATACTCTGCTGCCTCCTCATACTCTTGTTTGTTCAATAATATTTCTGCCATTAAAGTATAGTAGGTTGCCTTTTCAGGTTCTTTCTCTATGGCCTTCTCTAATTGCTGTGTTGCAATATCTAGATTACCCAACACAAAATTAAGCGTTGCTTTTTTGTAGAGTATTTGTCCAGAAACAGCTGTGCTTTTATCCAAAATAGCTAGGGCTTCTTTAGGCCTACCAATTTCAGATAAAATATAAGACTCTGTTAAATCTAGATTATAATTTATTTCTGTTTTTGAGTCTTTAACTTTTTGGAGGTATTCTTTAGCCAACACAAACTCTTTTTCTAAAACAGCTATGCTTATTAAATTCATGTAAAAGGGAGCCAAATCTGTTGGGGGAGTTTCCTCTAACAGCTCTAACAGTAATTTTTTGGATGAAGAGAAATCTTTTTTACCCAAATAAACTCTTGCTAAGTTGTGTTTTAAATCTATCCTGGTCTTTTTTATAGCTACTTCAAATTTCTCATCTAGCTTATCTACATACCCTAGCTCTACTAGTTGCTCCATTGTCTCAGCGTCAGAGAGGGCATCTGTTTGTGTGGTCACT
>JABHYI010000050.1 GCA_018656255.1 Bacteroidota bacterium | reverse complement strand
AGGTACGAGTAAAAGGTAGTAAGAGAAGTTTATTGGTTTCTTTCTAACTATTTTAAATTTCTTGAAAAAAACCATATAAATCTCCCTTAGTAATAGCAGCACCTTGCTGTATGAGCTTAAATATATCAAGGTTTTTATCTTCTGTATATTCTTTTGTAGCCGTATAAAACTCCACATCATCTGTAGCATAGTTTTTTTGTAGCCAAGAGTATCCCTCTTTAGTTGTTATATCAATACCTTCTAAAACTACTTTTACAGAAATTAATGACATTTGCTGGGCTTCTAGTTTAAATAAAAACAACAGTTTTGGAGATAAATTTTCTAAAAATTTCGCCTGGCTAAGCGCACCTTCCCAAACCAGATCACTAAATACATCAAGTTCTTGCTCAGCAACCTTAGGTTGCTCTTGCTTAATTGTTTGCCATTCTTGGGCCGTAATGGTTTGTGTAGCCAAAAAATTGATGAATTCTTGTTGCAAACTATCGAGCTGTTCTTTGGTAAGTCTTGCGTATTTCATACTGTGAATATAAGGGTACTAAAATTTCATAAAAAAACCTCTCACATTGCTGAGAGAGGTTTGATGTATTTTAAAAATAATTTTATTTGCTTGCCTGGGCAACCACGTCAAAAGTAAATGTAGAAATTACATCTCTGTGGAAACGCACACTAGCCTCATATTGGCCAGTACGCTTAATGATTCCACCAGCGATTGTGATAAATTTCTTTTCTAATTCAATACCTTCTTTTGCAAATGCCTCAGAAAGGTCTGCGTTAGAAACAGATCCAAATAACTTGTCTCCTTCTCCAGTTTTCACTACAATTTTGAAATCTGCTAAAGAGGAAAGCTTAGTCGCTTCAGCTTTTGCGGCATCAATAACCTTTTGCTCCTTGTGTGCACGCTGCTTTAATGTTTCTGCAAGCATTTTCTTTTGAGAAGGTGTTGCTAGTACAGCATGACCGTTTGGGATAAGGAAGTTTCTTCCGTATCCATTTTTTACATTTACTAGATCATCTGCAAAACCAAGATTCTCAACGTCTTTTTTTAATATAAGTTCCATATTCCTATCTTGTTTTTATTTTAATAAATCGGCAACATAAGGCATAAGTGCCAAATGACGTCCTCTTTTTACTGCAACAGCCACTTTACGTTGGTACTTCAAAGAAGTTCCTGTAAGCCTTCTTGGTAACAATTTACCTTGCTCGTTTACAAATTTTAATAAAAAATCTGGATCTTTATAATCGATATATTTAATACCAGACTTCTTGAAACGACAGTACTTCTTAGCTTTTGACGTTTCTATATTTAATGGAGTTAAATATCTGATTTCTCCATCTTTTTTTCCTTTTGCTTGTTCTTGTATAGATGCCATAGCTTATAGTGTTTTAATATTATCACGCTTTCTTCTTCTCTCTGCCCAAGCAATTGCATGCTTGTCTAGAGCTACAGTAAGATAACGCATTACACGCTCTTCTCTTCTGAAAGCTACTTCTAATTCGTTGATAGCCTCACCTGTTACGGTGAATTCTAGCAAGTGATAAAAACCACTTTTTTTGTTTTGAATGGCATAAGCTAATTTTTTTAGCCCCCAATTCTCTTTTGATATCATCTTAGCACCTTTAGAAATAAGAATATCTTCAAATTTCTTTACTGTTTCCTTTATCTGTTCTTCAGATAAAACGGGATTTAAGATGAAAACAGTTTCGTAATGATTCATTTTAAAATCTATTATTGATTAATATTAACTCCTAGCGTTATGCTAAGAGTGTGCAAAAATACTATATATTTTACAAATAACAAACGCCTTATTCAACAAATAATGATTCCAGCAAAAAATAGATAAAGAGCATTTTTTTACGATAAAAATTAAATAAAGTTGCATTTCATCGACAAAAGACTTATTTTTGATGACATAAAACCCCATAAGATGGAAAAAACGATACTTAACTGTGCCGTTGTAGATGATTCTACATTACAGAGACTTTCTATAGTTAAATTGATAGAAAACCACCAGTCTTTGAATTTGGTTGCACAGTACAATAATGCTATTGAGGCAAAAGAAGGTATTGCAACCTCTGATATAGATTTGATATTCCTAGACATTGAAATGCCAATTCTCTCTGGCTTTGATTTACTAGATGATTTAACAGCGAAGCCACAGATAATTTTTGTAACGGGAAAAACCAAATATGCCTTCAAAGCTTTTGATTATGATGCCATTGATTATCTGCGCAAGCCAATTTCAAAAGAGCGTTTCTTAAATGCCGTACATAAAGCCGTTACAAATTATAAACTTAAAAACGAAGAGGGTTTTGATGAAGAAGATTTCATTTTTGTAAAAAGTAATCTAAAAAAACGTAAAGTATTTTTAAATGAATTGCGATACATCGAGGCGCTTGGAGATTACGTAAAAATGGTAACAGAACATGACTCTTTAGTTGTACTTTCAACAATGAAAGCATTTGAGGCGCTGCTGCCTAAGGATCGATTTTTACGAATACACAAATCTTACATAGTAAATTTGGATAAAGTAATACGATATAACAGTAAAGTTATTGAACTAGAAAAAGAAGAACTTCCACTTAGTAGAAATAGAAAAACAGATCTTGTTCAGGCATTGGCTGCCAACAACAAAGACTAGTTATATAGTTAATGCCCAGGTTTTATTTAAAACAAATAAAATCTGGGCATTTTTTTGTTTAAAAAATTAAGTAGTCCTTAATTATATCAGTTAATCACATCAATAATTATCTACATCTATGGTTACTCGTATAGATGAAAATTGCTTGGCGGCATTAAAACTACGCTGCACACTTGCAATGTAATTTTTAGTGTTTTGCAAAGATTTATTTTTAGGGATTTTGACCAATACACCGGTAATATATTGGTTTCTTACTCTTGCTACCGCTGGAGCCTCTGGACCCAACACATTGTCTTGAAGATGTTGTTTAAGAGCCATAGCATACCACTGTGCACCAGATTCTACCTTTTGTAGGCTTCTGTCTTTGAATGTGATTTTTATAGTTCTATAAAAAGGTGGGTATTTAAAATCATATCTCTCTTGGGTTTGAACACGATACATTTCTTGATATCCATTGACACTAACTTGTTGTAAAATAGTATGGTACGGATTATAGGTCTGAATAAGAACACGCCCCTGCTCTTTGGTTCGCCCTGCCCTACCAGCAACTTGAAGTAAAAGTTGAAAACTACGCTCATGGGCCCTAAAGTCTGGGAAATTAAGAAGATTGTCTGCATTCATTACACCTACCAGACCAACATTTCTAAAATCCAAACCTTTTGCTAGCATTTGTGTGCCAATTAATATATCAATTTCAAGATTCTCTAACCTATCAATTAATTTTTTATAGGCATGTTTACCTCTGGTTGTGTCTTGATCCATTCTAGCCACAGTATGGTCTGGAAATAAGGCTACAAGCTCAGTTTCAATTTGTTCTGTACCAAACCCTTTACTATCTAGAGTTTCTAACCCACATGCCATACAACTTAGTTGCATTGGTGTGTTATGGCCGCAGTAATGACAACGTAATTGATTTTTGTATTTATGAAACGTTAGACTTACATCACAGTTTGGACACTGGGGTGAACTACCACAAGTTTTACACTCTACAATAGGAGAAAAACCTCTTCTGTTTTGAAAAAGTATAATTTGCTGATTGTTGCTTAAAGACACTTTTATTTCCTCCAACAATCGGTCACTGAAATGACCAGTCATCTTCTTCTTCTTGTGTTTTTCTTTAATATCTATTAGCTCTATGGTTGGCATTTTAATATTTCCGAAGCGTTTATTTAAACTCACCAAACCATACTTACCCTCTTTTGCATTGTGGTAACTCTCTAAAGAAGGAGTTGCAGAACCCATCAGGAGTTTACCCTGATGTATTCTTGCCAAGACTATAGCACTATCTCTTGCTTGGTATCTTGGGGCTGGGTTATACTGTTTAAAAGAAGGTTCATGAGCTTCATCAACAATAATAAGACCTAGATTGCTAAATGGTAAAAACAAAGAGGATCGGGCACCAATGATAATTTGTGCCTTAGCCTTGTTTTGTAAAACGTTATTCCAAAGCTCTACTCTTTCGTTTACAGAATATTTTGAATGGTATACCCCTATTTTTTCTCCAAAATAAAATTGCAACCTAGAAATAAGTTGCGTGGTTAGTGCAATTTCAGGTAACATAAATAACACCTGTTTATTACTAGAGAGCTGCTGTTCTATAAGTTTTATATATATCTCGGTCTTACCACTAGCGGTAACACCATGGAGCAAAACAACATCCTGCTCTTTAAAACAAGTATTTATCTCTTTATAGGCTTGTTGTTGAGCGTCACTTAAATCCATAATAGACTGCGGAGCATCGCCTGTATAATCAATTCTGTCTTTTTTGAGATAAAACTCCTCTAAAATTCCTTTTTTAACCAAGGCCTTTATAGCACCAGGACCAGCACCACTAGCCTTTTGAAAGGAAGTCACTCCAACTGCTTTTTTAGTTTGAGCTTGTAGGCTAAATAGTTGTAATAAAATTTCTTTTTGCTTAGGTGCTCTTGAAAGGCTTTCAAGCAAACCAGAAAGCTGCTCTTGTTCCTGGTATAAACGAGCTACTTTAATATATTTTTTTAGCTTAGGAGTATACTGCTCATACATTTCTTCCTGTACCTCAATAACGCCCATATCCAAAAGGTCTTTAAGAACTTTTACTACTTGAGTGCTATCCAATACAGCTCTTACATCATTAATATGCAAAGGTGATCGTTGTTGCAGGGCCTCAATAACTAAATATGCTTCATCTGAAATTTTTGCAGGATCTACAGCAGTATTCTTACATAAAGACACCACCGTTTCACTCTCTAGTAAAAAAGCACTAGGAAGAGCAGCTTTTACTATTTCGCCAAGTGTGCACATGTAATAACTAGCCATCCACTGCCAGTGTTTTATTTGCTGTGGTGTTATAATAGGTGTTTGATCAAGAATTTGATCAATACTCTTGGTCTTATAACCCTCTGGTGCTTGATCGTGGACTTGATACACAATAGCGGTATACACCTTAGACTTTCCAAAAGGGACCGCAACTCTATGGCCTTGTTTTAAAAAGCCTGCCTCATCCTTGTTTACACTGTAGGTAAAGGTTTGTTTTAAAGGTATGGGTAGTATGACGTCTATATAGAACAAGCTATGGCTATGGATGTTTGTTGGATAGTAAAAATAAAAA
Organism: Bacteroidota bacterium; assembly: GCA_018656255.1. GTDB lineage: Bacteria > Bacteroidota > Bacteroidia > Flavobacteriales > Flavobacteriaceae > Patiriisocius. Next base: position 11,430 of record JABHYI010000050.1, on the reverse strand, counting down.
AGCTACTTATTAATTAAGCAGCCTTTTATTGATTTTATACACAAGTTATTAGCTTTAGGGCTTACTATAACTTCATTTATAAAAAAATCCAGTATGCTTATTTAACTATAGAGCATACTGGATTATTTGTTTGAAAATCATGAAATGAAAAAGAAAATTATTTCCCTAACATTCCACTTTTAAGGTTTGAGTCTGCAGGATTTTTACCTAACCAGATACCAAATAGTGCTTTTTTGAAATCCATACCTTGAATAGATCCTAGCTCTTTATTGTTTTTGTAGCATACTACACCTTTACCTGTTTGGTAAGTGATGTTGTAAGTATCTCCTTCAACAATATCTTCGCTAAAAAAGCCCATAAATGTTTTAATTTCTGCAGCAAAAGGTTCTGTATTTCCTCTAGTAGATGCTTCGAAACCATCTTCTACAGCTTCACTCATAGCATCACTAGACACAAAACTAGAAGTAATTACAAGCTGTATTGCTTGGTTTTGATCTGCACCAATAATAGCAGCAGCGTCTTTTGTTTTACTTGGTAGGTATAGTCCTCCAGAGTATAACTTTAAAAACAATTTGGTACGAATACCTGCTCCATTAAGAACTAAGGTTTCATTATTAAAATCTAGAGTGTTAGGAAGGGTTACTTCACCAACTTGAGTTTGTGCTGTTGCCATATTAAGGGTGAACACTGAAATTGCAAGTAGAATAAACTTTTTCATTTTTGTTTGTTTAAAATTAATTTGATTCATTTTGTTTGTTGCGTAAACGCTGTAATGTAATATTAAGCTCAAAGCCCAAAAGTAATAAATTACTATTTATCCAAATATATAACAACATTATTAAAAGAGCCCCAAGAGAACCATATAACTCGTTATAAGTTGAAAAATTATTGATATAAATACCAAAAAAGTAAGTAGTAGCCAAAAACAACAAGGTAGTAACTAAAGCCCCTAGAGAGAAAAACTTAGATATTTTTCCTTCTTTGGTTCCAAAATAATACAAAGTTGAAATTGTACTGTACAATAATACCACAAAGGCGGTAAGTTGCAAAGCAGATAACCAAAATACATCTTCACTTAAAAAAGCCCTTCCTTGAAGGTCCCGAATCCCGTACTCACCATATAATATAATAACCACTGTTATTATTAGAGCTAGTGCAAATAGTACAGAAACACCAAGAGCAACTGCATATTGCTTAAAAAAGCCTCTATTGATTTTTACATGGTAAGAATATTCAAAGGCGCTAAAAATAGCGTTGACTCCATTGGCAGCCAAAAATATAGATAATAAAAACACAAAAGACAATAAGCCACCTCTTGGATTAATTGCAATATCTGAAATTACAGGAATGAAAAGATTAGCAGTTTGAGGAGGAAGAAACCCTTCTATAAAAACTAGAAACCTAGACTGAAAACCTGCTATAGGTATGTAGGGTATAAGATTTAGTATAAATAGTAAAAAAGGAAATATAGCTACAAAAAAACTATAGGCTATAGAACTCGCTCTTGGCGAAAAGGTTCCTTGCAGTATACCTTGGAGGTATAATTTAATAAAATCATAAAACGTTAAACCACCCATGCCAGGTAGCTTAATCTGTTTTGTAAGCCATAGTACTTGCTTTATGATAGGTGTTTTAAGCAAGGTATCCTCAACGGTATTGCCAATGGGAGTTTGATCTTCTTGCATTATATTGCTTTTAAACTTAAATCCATATTATGCACAGAATGCGTTAAGGCTCCACTAGAAATATAATCTACACCGCACTTGGCGTACTGGACAATGGTATCTAAAGTAATACCACCACTAGACTCAGTTAAACAGCTATCACCAATCATTGCAACAGCCTTTTTAGTGTCTTCAAAGTTAAAATTATCAATCAAAATTCTATAAACACCCGTAGTTGACAGAATTTGCTCTATTTCATTAAAATCTCTTGCCTCTACAATGATTTTTAAATCTAGGTTATTGTCCTTTAAGTATTGCTTTGTTATTTCTATTGCCTTTACAACACCTCCACAAAAATCGATATGGTTGTCTTTTAACATAATCATATCATACAATGCAAATCTGTGATTTTCTCCACCACCAATGGTAACAGCCCATTTCTCAAGTGCTCTTATTCCTGGTGTTGTTTTTCTTGTATCTAGTATTTTTGTATTGGTAGATTCCAATAGTTTTACATACTGATTTGTTTTGGTAGCAATAGCGCTCATGCGCTGCATGGCATTAAGTACGAGTCTCTCTGCCTTTAAAATAGATTGTGAGCTTCCAGATACTATAAAACATACATCACCTTGTTTTACTGGACTTCCGTCTGTAATTTTTACATCTACAACTAGAGTAGGATCTATGAAATTAAATACCTGTTGCGCAAACGCCACACCTGCAATGATACCATCGTCTTTTACTAGTAAATGAGCACTCCCATTGGCCTTATTAGAAATACAAGCCAAGGAAGAGTGATCTCCCTCACCCACATCTTCACGAATTGCATTGGCAATGATGATGCTAATTTCTTTGTTAAATTGTTTGCTTGAGATCATGTACTAACATTTTTCTGCTAAGTTAAATAATAGGAAGCATTACACACATACTCTTGTCAATTTTTTATCCTTAAGGCTCTGGTGTTTACTCACAACAAAATGATATACAAGCGCAATATTCTTTGTAATTTAGCCATCTAGATATCAACCTGAATACCTACGGTATTTGACCTTTTTTTACTCGCATATGTCTACATATCAAAAAATCATTGCTGTTGCTACACTCATTATTGGAAGAAATCACGCTTTTAAATACGGATTTAACATTTCTCCTATGTATAGAAGGAGTACTGCTAAGATTCTTTCCATCTCAAAAGACATGCTATCTATAGCTATAAAACTACCCATAAGCTATAAAAACAAAAATTATGTAAACTCTATTTTTGGTGGAAGTATGTTCTCTGCTACAGATCCAATTGCTATGACGCAGCTCATAAGTATTTTGGGGGATAATTATGTTGTTTGGGATAAATCTTCGGAAATATTTTTTAAAAGACCTGCCAAGGAAAATTTATACGCAACCTTTACATTTACTAAAGATGAAATTCAAGCAATAAAAGATAGCGTAGCTACAGAAAAAGAAATAACCATTACCAAAATAATTTCACTCACTAGTAAAGACAGCACCATCACCTATTGTGAAGTACATAAAGTGATTTACATTTCTAGTAAAGCATTTTATAAAGAAAAAATAAAACGACGTAATACATAAAACAAGTATTTATGAAAATCACACTATACGTTATAGGAAAAACAGACAATTCTCATATTGAGTCACTTACAAAGGTATACGAGCAGAGACTGCAACATTATATAAATTTTACACTCGAGGTAATACCAGACATAAAAAATGTAAAAAACCTAAGTCAAAGCCAGCAAAAAACTGCAGAAGGAGATGCCTTATTTAAAAAATTACACACCAGTGATTTTTTGTGTATCCTAGACGAAAAAGGAAAGACATTCACCTCAGAGGGTTTTGCGAGTTTTTTACAAAAGAAAATGAATAGTGGTCTTAAAAATTTAGTTTTTGTAATAGGCGGGCCATATGGTTTTAGTGATGCTATGTACCAAAGAGCAAATGCTAAGATATCTTTATCTTCTATGACTTTTTCACACCAGATGGTTCGCCCGTTTTTTATGGAACAATTATACAGAGGGTATACGATTTTAAATAATGAGCCGTATCACCATAAATAGCATCTAATTTGGCATTCAAAATTAATACTAGCCTATTGTTAAAGTTTAAGATATTGCCATCCAGGTGCAATCTAATTTATCTGCAAGCATGTGCAATAAAAGCCCAATAGACACCACTCTAGCTCTTGGAAAAAGAAACAATATAGCATAACAAATAATAGCCAAAGGCTGATGCAACAAGTGATATCCAATACTACACCTAGTGGCATCAAAAACTGGCTGTGATAGCAAATGGTCAAGATCTACCGCCATGGTTGCTAAAAGAATTAATGCTGTTTTAATCCATGTGGGCCTGTAAAAAATATAGGCAATGGCAATTGGCACTAAAAAGTGTAATCCGTAATGTACAAAGGGTTGTAGCATTATTGATTTTTTAATAATTTTTTAATAATGGCAAGTTTTTTTTGAGTGTAGGGAGCGTATTTTAATGAAGACTCATACCATGTTGGTTTATCTAATATGCTCTTAAAATTACTAAAACAATTAAAACCCGCATGGCCATGATAACTTCCGAAACCACTACTACCAACACCTCCAAAAGGAAGATTTGGGTTTGAAATATGCATGATGGTATCATTGATAGCACCGCCTCCAAATGAAATTTCTTTTATAATTTTATTTTTAACCTGTTCACTACTCGTAAAGACATAACAAGAAAGAGGCTTTGGTAATAGTTGCACATTTTTGACAGCTTCATTCAAATCGGTGAAAGTAAGCACCGGTAAAATAGGACCGAATATTTCCTCTTGCATGATTGGATTTTCAAAACTTATATCATGAAGTAATGTTGGAGCAATATAACGCTGTGCTTTATCTGTATGTCCTCCATAATATATTTTTGAGGGATCTAAAAGTGCCGCTAATCTATCAAAATTACGCTCGTTTATGATTTGAACATAGTTATCATTCTCAAAGCTATACCTTGCTTTTTCAATTTCTTTGGTAAGGGCTTTTAATAAAGTTTCTGAAATTTGAGCATCTACATACAAATAATCTGGAGCAATACATGTTTGACCCGCATTTAAAAATTTACCCCAAACAATTCTTTTTGCTGCCATTTTTATATTAGCATCCTTAGTAATTATTACAGGGCTCTTACCGCCAAGCTCAAGTGTCACTGGAGTTAGATGCTCAGCAGCAGCTTTGTATATAATTTTACCTACCGTAGTGCTTCCAGTAAAAAAGATCTTGTCAAACTTTTGTTTTAAAAGCTCGGTAGTTTCTTGAACACCTCCCTGAATTACTTTTAAAAAATTAGGGTTAAAAGCTTCATTTAAAATAGAGGCCATCACACCGGAGGTCTGTGAAGAAATCTCACTAGGTTTTAATATAATAGTGTTTCCTGCAGCAATAGCAGCAACAATAGGTGCCAATGAAAGTTGGTACGGGTAATTCCAGGAGCTAATAATGAGCGTTACTCCAAGTGGCTCTGGTATAATGTAACTTTTGGCTGGAAAATTACCCAAGTTTGTTTTTACTCTTTGTTTTGAAGACCAACGTGTTAATTTTTTTTTTGCTTGTTTTATATCATACAATACAATACCAATCTCGGTCATGTAATTCTCAAAGCTGCTTTTCTTAAAGTCATTATATATAGCCCTGTCTAGTAGTTCTATATTATCATTCAACACATCTTCCAGAGATGTTAATTGCTTTATTCTAAAGCTGATATCTTTGGTGGTATGCGAATTAAAAAATTGACGTTGTTGAGCAACTAATTCTTTCATATAAAATAAAGTAGCTAAAGTTCTGGTTTGTTATCGCGGGTTTGTACACATTTAAACAAAAGGGAAACTATTACTTACCCCTGTGCAAAACACGGTATTCTTCATAGCATTCGCTGATTGCATCTAGTATTTGAAGATCACTTGCAGCTGTAATAAAATCACTAGAATAGCTGCAGTTATTTAATATTTCGTCAATATCTAGACGTTCTAACTGCAACACGGCCATTAATGTTTCTCTGTCAAACTTACTTGCAAGAAGATTTCTTATGGCGTCATTCTCCTTCATTTTACGGAGTTTCTTCATCTGCCTGGGGCGTTTACCAAAAACATTATAAAGGAAATCTGCAGGATTAAACACAGAACTCAATACCTTGGATAATGCACTTGGCTGTTTGTCTCCACCTTCATATCCACTACCCCCAATACCATCTATACGGTAGCGGTAGTTATCATAGATAGGAATGGTACGGGCATCTACCTCAATATATCCTGTTAGAGTTACAGGCTTCACGATTACCTCCTCAAGGGCAATACCAATTTCTGTCATCTTTATTTTTACCGTACCATAAGAAAGCCAATCATTGGTAACACGTACTCTAATTGATTTAAAACCTAGGTAAGAAAAAAATAGGGTGTCATTAACAACGGCTCTAATCTCGAATTCTCCTTTTTTGTCTGTGGTTGCTCCCCAAACTTGGTTTAAATTAACAATATTAACGTTTTCAAGAATGCTGTCATCAGAGGCATTCTCTACCGTCCCACGAATAGACACTACGTCTTGAGCGTATGTAGATGTTACTATTAGAGAAAATAATAAAAGTGTAAATAATTGTTTCATAAAGTACGTTTACAAATGTACAGATTATAGACGGTAAAATAATGCCAAAATTTCAAGGCAAGTAAAAAACATAAAACATTTTTATAACAATAGCAACAAAAAAAGGTTTGCTGGTGCTAGACCAACAAACCTTTTTAACTCGTATATCCTTTAGAGAATGTATTTAATCCCTTCTTCTTCTCCTACCGCCAGTACCACCGGTATCTGGTTTAGATTTTCCACGACGTTTTCCACTAAATTTAGACTTATTGCCACCTTCAGAGAAACCACTTCCAGATGTGTTTGCACCATCACTTGATCTGCTTCTACTTGATCGAGAATCTCCATCACTACTTCTACTTCTTCCACCTCCAGAGTCACCGTTGCTATCATCTCTTCTTTTGCCTCTACCACCATAGCCACCTGAACTATCGTCTCTTCTCTTTCCTTTATAACCGCCACCACTTGTGCCGCCGCTTCTAGAGCCTCCACTGCTTCTTCCACGAGCTCTATCGCCACCGCCGCTTCTTCCACGAGATCTATCTCCACCACCAAAACTTCTTTTGCCACGGCTTCTACCGCCGCCACCTGAGTTCTCAGAAACCTCTACATTAACGTTACGGCCATCTAATTTATAATCTTCAAAGGCTTTTAGCACTAAATCTTTGTGCTGCTCGTCTGTATTGAAAAAGGAAAAGCTGTCTTTTACATCTACTTTATAAACATCATCTTGTCCAAGTCCTAAAATATCCTTCAAGAAATCTTTTAAACTCATCCAATCAAAATCATCTTTATTACCTATGTTTAAAAAGTAACGAACACTACCAGTATCGTCGCTATACTCGCGTTGAACACCTGCTTTTGCATTGATATCTTTTGCTTTATTATAGTAATTGTAAAAACGAGTAAATTCTACAGAGAAAAACTTTTTAATTAGTTCTTCTTTACTGAAATCTTCTAGAGCAGTATTTATTTGTGGTAAATACGTATCTATATCATGATTGATTTCTGTTTTCTTAATATTATTGGCAAGATGCATTAACTGCTTTTCACAAATAACCATCCCAGATGGAATGTCTTTTTTGTCAAAGGTTTTTTGGATCTTTTTTTCTATGCTTTTTATTTTTCTAACCTCGCTCTTAGTTACAATAACTATTGAAATACCAAGGTTACCTGCACGGCCAGTTCTACCACTTCTGTGGGTATAGGTCTCTATCTCGTCAGGTAATTGATAATTAATTACGTGTGTAATGTTATCTACATCAATACCACGGGCTGCAACATCTGTAGCAACAAGCATTTGTATTTGACGGTTTCTAAATTGCTTCATTACAATGTCGCGCTGATTTTGACTCAAATCACCGTGTATGGCTCCTGCGTTGTATCCATCGGCAATAAGTTGCTCGGCTACTTTTTGGGTGTCTCTTTTTGTTCTACAAAATACTACAGAGAAAATCTCTGGATTTGCATCTGCAAGGCGTTTTAAGGCCTGGTATCTATCTCTAGTGTTTACTAGGTAGTATTCATGTGATACATTGCTAGAACCTACATTTTTTGACCCAACAGTAATTTCTTGTGGATCATGCATGAACTTTTTTGCAATAGATGATACCTCTCTTGGCATTGTTGCACTAAATAGCCATGTGCTCTTCTCATCAGGAGAGTAGGATAATATCTCTGTGATATCTTCATAGAATCCCATGTTTAACATTTCATCTGCCTCATCAAGTACACAATACTCAATTTTAGAAATGTCAATCATTCTTCTGCTAATCATGTCTTTCATCCTTCCAGGTGTAGCCACAATTACTTGTGCCCCTTTTTTGATGTTTCTTGCTTGATCCTGGATACTTGCTCCTCCATAAATTGCCACTACGTTTAAGCCTTTTTTGTGCTTTCCGTAGTTAATAATCTCATTGGTAATCTGTAAACATAGCTCACGCGTTGGAGAAAGTATCAACCCTTGTGTGGTGCGGCTATCGATATTAATTTTTTGTAGCATTGGGAAACCAAATGCTGCAGTTTTACCAGTACCTGTTTGAGCTAAAGCCACTAAATCAGTGTCTTTCTCTAATAAAATTGGGATTGCTTGTTCTTGTACTTCAGATGGGGTCTCGAAACCCATATCTGTAATTGCTTGAAGTAATTGCTCGTCTAGCCCTAAAGCCTTAAATGCTGTCATAGTATTGTATAGTATAATTATGCGTGTGCGTTGAGAAGCTATCGACACATAATACCTACGACTTCATTTTGCACTACCTCACCCTGAGGATTTTTTCAAAGTGCAAAAGTACTATTAATTAATGGATTGCGAGCTATGATTGATATACTATAAAAACTAGCTGAAAATACTAGGGTTTACACTAAGAGAAATATGTGATTAATTTTTGCATTGCCTTACCACGGTGTCCAATGGTGCTTTTTTCTTTGAGTGTCATTTCAGCAAAGGTTTGGTTTTTACCATCGGGCAAAAATATAGGGTCATAGCCAAACCCTTTAGCTCCTCTTTTTTGAGAAATAATGGATCCTTGGCAAATACCCTCAAACAAAATATCCTCTCCTTTAAAACTAAGGGCAATAACCGTTTTAAAACGAGCAGAGCGGTCTTGGATGCCGGTCATGTTTTCCAGCAGCATATTTATATTGTTCTCTGCGCTTGCATTTGGGCCCGCATACCTTGCACTATACACACCTGGTGCATTGTTTAAAGCTTTAACCTCAAGACCTGTATCATCAGCAAAACAGTCTAGCCCGTAGTTGTCTTTAATATGTTTAACTTTTAAAAGAGCATTTCCCTCTATAGTAGTTTCGGTTTCTGGAATATCGTCATAACAGCCAATATCTGTTAGGCTTACAAGTTCTATGGTGTCGGGAAGCAATGATTGTACTTCTTTAAACTTATTTAGGTTGTGTGTAGCAAATACTAATTTCATATTTATTTAAGGTTGTTTTGATAGAAACGCTCTATAATATCATCTACGCTGCGGATGGTCTTTTTGGCCCAGAGTATTCTGAGAATATTTTTCTCATCCTGGGTAAGACTCCAATCCACATCACTTTGCTTTAATTTTGTGACAACATGTTGTAATATTATAGCAGCAGATACAGATATATTTAAACTTTCCGTAAAACCATACATAGGAATTTTTAAGCTAACATCTGCGGTGTCAAGTACTGTTTTACTTAAACCATCACGTTCTGTTCCGAAGAAAAAAGCACTTTTTTTAGTCACATCAAAGTTATGCAAAGCTACACTTTGGTTGTGTGGGGAGGTAGCAACTATTTGGTATCCTTGATTTTTTAAATCATCGATGCAGGTATCAACAGTATTATATCTGTGAAGATTTACCCATTTTTGAGCTCCCATAGCAATCTCCTTATCAATACCTTTAGCGTTTTGCTCCTCTACAATACTTAAATCCTGAATACCAAAAACATCACAACTGCGCATTACAGCACTGGTATTATGAAGCTGGTATACATCTTCTGTAACAACAGTAAAGTGACGTGTTCTTTTTGACAACACCCTCTCAAAGGTTTCTTTTCTTCTTTCGGTAAGGAAGCTTTGTAAATGTTCTAATAAATCTAAATCCAAAATAATAGTGGCTTGTTTTTGTAAATATAAAATAAAAGTTACGAAGTTATTACCCGTTAAATTATGTTAGACAGCAATTTTTAGAGAAAAACTAGTGTTATAACAAGTAGTAAGAATATTGCTATAATACACAACTATTAGTTGCTAAAAACGTATCTTTGAAGGCTTAAAATTCTATACGATATGGCAAGCCAAGCACTACAAGCAATTTCACCTATAGACGGTAGATATGCATCTAAAACAGCATCTCTTATCCCTTTTTTTTCTGAACAGGCTCTTATTAAATACAGAGTAAAAGTAGAAATTGAATACTTTATTGCACTTGTAGAACTTCCTCTGCCGCAATTAGCAGGTTTTGATACTGCGCTGTTTGATGATTTGCGCAAGCTCTATACAGGCTTTACTACTGCAGATGCACAACACATCAAAGACACAGAAAAAGTAACCAATCATGATGTTAAGGCCGTTGAGTATTTCATTAAAGAGAAATTTGAAATTCTTGGACTACAGAAATACAAAGAGTTTATTCACTTTGGGCTTACCTCACAGGATATAAACAACACCGCTATACCACTATCATTAAAAGAGGCAATTGAAAAATCATACCTACCTATTTTTTCTCAGGTACATGAAAAACTAAAGGCACTTTCTATAGAGTGGAAAGATATTGCAATGCTTGCAAGAACTCATGGCCAACCTGCATCTCCAACTCGTTTAGGCAAAGAGATACAAGTATATGTTGAACGTCTAGAACAGCAACTTGAGATGTTAAAAAGCTGTAAACATGCTGCAAAATTTGGTGGCGCAACCGGAAACTTTAATGCCCATCTTGTAGCGTACCCCTCTATAGACTGGAAAGCATTTGGACAAGAATTTGTGCAACAGAGACTTGGTCTGCACCACTCCTTCCCTACTACACAAATTGAACACTATGACCACATGGCTGGTTTGTTTGATTGTTTAAAACGCATAAACACAATTATTCTAGATTTGGACCGAGACATTTGGACCTATGTATCTATGGATTATTTTAAACAAAAAATTAAAAAAGGTGAGATAGGATCTAGTGCTATGCCACACAAGGTAAACCCTATAGATTTTGAAAATAGCGAGGGAAATCTTGGTATTGCCAATGCAGTTTTTGAGCATCTCTCTGCAAAACTACCCCTTAGTAGATTACAACGTGATCTAACTGATAGTACAGTGCTAAGGAATATTGGAGTACCTATAGGCCATACCCTCATTGCATTTCAATCTACCCTAAAAGGGCTTGATAAATTGCTACTTAATGAGTCAAAATTTAAAGCAGATCTTGAAAACAACTGGGCCGTGGTAGCAGAAGCTTTACAAACCATTCTAAGAAGAGAGGCCTATCCAAATCCTTATGAGGCCCTTAAAGGACTTACTAGAACCAATGAGGCAATAAACAAAAAATCTATTGCAGATTTTATAGAAACACTTGAAGTTTCTTTGGATATAAAAGAGGAAATGCGAGCTATTACTCCAGGTAATTATACTGGAATATAAATTAGATACTTTTTACTTCAGTTTT
>JABHYI010000129.1 GCA_018656255.1 Bacteroidota bacterium | reverse complement strand
CTTATTAATTCTGAAATTTTAGTCCTATCGATGTCTTTTTGATAGGCATTAAACAAACGCACGTTATAGCTTAGTACAGAGATGGTGTTCTCACTAGAAGAGCGCTGCTCATTAGAGGGAAACTTATAAAATGGATTAAAAAATAAATACGCTGCTACCAACATCACGGCAGATAGTATAAATTGTTTTTTTAACTTAACTAACCAGTACACACCAAACAAAAAAGTAAGCACTATGAGCGGTGATACGCAAAGACTTAGCAACGACAAACTCGAGAATTGTTTTGGAGGAAGGTAAGGCAAGATAAAAGACACCAAAAGCAATACGGCTACAATACTATTGCACCAAAATAATATCTTCCCGAAAAATGATAGCTTTTTCAAAATTGTGTATGTTATTTATCTCCAGCTTTAAATAAAAAATCCTTCTCTTGTTTGGTTAAACTTTCATACCCACTTTTACCTATTTTATCTAAGATGCCATCTATTTTAATTTGACGCTCATCTTTAACTGAAGTTGTTTTTTTCTTGGAGGTGTTTTTTGGTGTTTTATGCACTTTTCGAAAAGGAGTGTTCTTTTTTGTTTTAAACAAATTGACTAGACTAGCTACTATTTTTTCAAACCAAAGACCAATGTCATTCCCTTTTGCTAATTGTACTGCATACACATACCCAAAAACGGCTCCACCTACATGAGAGAGCATACCTCCTGGATTGGTGCCAGAGCCTAACCTAAATAAATCTAATAAAAATAGTCCTACAGCAAGTTGCCATAGTTTAATGGTCACCATAAAAAACCGAAATGAAATATTAGGAGAGTACGTAGCAGCAAAAACCATCAGTGCAGATACAGATGCAGAAGCTCCTAAGAGATATCCTGCCTTGCTTTGAAACACTGGAAACACATTATAGGCCGTCACAAACAAAAGCCCGCCATATAGGGCTCCCAATAGATATACCGTTAGAAAACGTTTCTCGCTAAAGAGATTTAATATAAATTTAGAAAAGAAGTTTAACCATATCATGTTAAACAAAATATGCGTAAAACCACCATGAAGGAAGCTATAGGTAAGTAAAGACCAAGGTTGCTTTAATACCTCAATAGGCTCTTCTGGCAATACAAACCACTGCATTAACACCTCACTTGAAGTGTTAAACAAAAATGACGCAATAAAAAACAACAAGAAAACTGCGATGTTAATCACAATCAATTTGTTTGCAATGTTTAATGTTTTAAATTTATATAGTATACCTTGTCCTTGCATAGGTTAATCCCAACGGGTATGATTTAAATCGTTTTTCTTCCAATAATAAGCCATAACAAAACCAAATAAAGCCCCGCCAATGTGCGCCCAATTTGCTATGTTTTCTCCAAACAAAGAAAAACCTGTTAGACCAGAAAATAAATCCATTAGTAATAATCCTGGTATAAAATATTTCGCCTTGATAGGAAATGGTAAAAATAGTAACATCAGCCCAGTGTTTGGAAACATCAGCCCAAAGGCAACCAGTATTCCATACAAAGCCCCAGAAGCACCTACCGCTGGCGTGTTAAATTCTAAAAACAATCGCTCTATGGTTTGCAGAGGGACCGAATTTAAAATAGCGGTATTGTATTGTCCAGAAGTCATGATTGCATTGATATCTTCTTGAGATACTCCTGCGCTAAGTAAAGCATCCATTGCACTATGTACTTGGAAATACCCTACCAAAGAGTGAATAAAAGCAGCACCTAAACCAGCCGAAAAGTAAAAAAATAAAAACTTTTTTTGTCCCCAACGCTCCTCCAAAGGAGCTCCAAACATATACAAACCAAACATATTAAAGAAAATATGCATAAGGCCATTTCTGTCATGCATAAATAGATGGGTAATGGGTTGCCAGATTTGAAAATCAGGATGCTCAAAATAATACAAAGAAAACAATCGATACGCAACATCGCCTATAAACACAGAACCTGCATATACAATGACATTGATAATAATTAGTATTTTAACAGTATCTGTTATTCTTCCCATATCGTGGCCTTTATAAAAGGATAAAATCTTTCTTATTTATTTAAATTTTTTGTCCAAATCATTTGCATCTAGCGTGATTATAACCGCCTGGTTTGAAGGAGAAATACTTGGCTCTTTGCACATAAACAATTGGTTTACTAGATGTTCTCTTTCTTTAGAGTTTAAGGCTACGCCGGTTTTAATGGCCATACTTTTTGCCATAGAGCGCACCAACAAATCATTTTGGCTAAATCCTGCATCAGGAACCTCATCCATAATGTCCTGGATTAATTGCTCTAAAACCATACTGGCTTGGCTCTCCACCAAAGCTACAGGAATACCTGTTATAGACAAAGTATCCTCTCCAAAAGCGCCAAAAACAAAGCCAGTGTGTTCTAGTTGTTCTTGAATTTTTTGAAGCACCTGCATATCTGGAATAGAAAAAGGAAGCTCTAAAGGAAATAACAGTTGCTGGCTCACCCCCTGATGCACTGTAATGTTTTTTAGTAACTCTTCATACAATATACGCTGGTGGGCAAGATGTTGATGTATAACCATCATACCACTCTTTATAGGGCTTATGATATATTTATTTTGTAGTTGAAATGTAAGCTGAGCACTCACAGGGCTTTGCTCCTCAAAAAGTGAGCCTGTCACTTGTTCACTTTCAAAGGTGAGGTGTGTTTCTGGTGAATAAGAACCATCTGTGTTGTCTTGGGTATCATTTAACCCTACGTATAAAGAATCCCAATGAGCTGTATCTTTATCTCTTTTGTAAGGAAAATCAATATTTTTTTGTTTTGGAGTGGCGCTAAAAGGATTGAAGTCTCTATCTACATCAATGGTTGGAGACACAGGTGGCTTATTGCTATAATCATAAGGGGTATCTAGGCTACTCTCTCTGTTAAAATCTAACACGGGAGCAATGCTAAATTGTCCTAAACTATGCTTTATCGTTGCTCTAACCATAGCATAAAGCGCATGTTCATCATCAAATTTTATTTCGGTTTTGGTAGGGTGTATATTAATATCTATAGACTTTGGATCTACCTCAAGAAATAGAAAATAACCAGGATGCAGCGATGGTTTTATTAACCCTTCAAAGGCAGCGTTAACAGCGTGGTTAAGATAGGGGCTTTTAATAAAGCGATCATTCACAAAAAAGAACTGTTGTCCTCTACTTTTTTTGGCAAAATCTGGTTTTAAAACAAAGCCATCAATTTTTAATATATCTGTAGTTTCTGCAACAGGAACTAATTTTTCATTTGTTTTAGAACCAAAAATATTTACAATTCGTTGTCTTACATTACTGGTTGGTAAATTAAAAACAAGATCATCGTTGTGGGTCATCGTAAAGGCAATACTTGGATGCGCAAGTGCTACCCGATGAAATTCATCTATGATATGACGGGTCTCTACAGGGTTTGATTTTAAAAAATTACGTCTTGCTGGTATATTAAAAAATAAATTCTTAACAGCAATGGTGGTGCCCTCTGGAACTACAGCTTGTTCTTGGCCCACTACTTTGTTACCCTCAACATTAATCTTGGTGCCAATTTGCTGATCATGTTGTTTTGTTTTTAAAGAAACATGTGCAATGGCGGCAATAGAGGCAAGGGCTTCTCCCCTAAACCCTTTGGTGTTTAGTTTAAATAAATCTTCAGCGATTTTAATTTTTGAGGTTGCATGACGCTCAAAACTCAATAGGGCATCTGCAGGACTCATTCCTGTACCATTGTCTGTGACCTGTATTAGGGTTTTTCCTGCGTCTTTAAGAACTAGCGTTATTACCGTAGACTTTGCGTCTATGGCATTCTCTAGCAGCTCCTTTACTACAGAGGCGGGTCTTTGAACAACTTCTCCTGCAGCAATTTGATTTGCAACGTGGTCTGGTAATAATTGTATAATATCTGGCATTAGCTAGAGAATATTGATAGGTCAAAATCAATAATATATAAGAATATAAATATCAAAACGGCCATTACAATTAATACTGTTTTATTAAAGGCTGTATTATTACGGTTACGGTTGTGGACCCTTGCATTTTGCCACTGCCCGGCATAGTCATTTTCATTGTAGGTGTCTGCGTAGGCATCAAACT
>JABHYI010000187.1 GCA_018656255.1 Bacteroidota bacterium | reverse complement strand
TTTTATTGGTTCACGTTGTATTGTTGTAGAAGGAGTACGTGTAGAAAAGGAAGCTGTTTTAGGAGCCAATGTAGTTCTTACTATGAGCACCAAAATTATAGATGTCACTGGAGAAACACCCCTTGAAACCAAAGGAGTTGTTCCTGCAAGATCTGTGGTGATCCCTGGAAGTTATACCAAAAAATTTCCTGCCGGAGACTTTCAAGTTCCTTGCGCGCTAATTATTGGAAAAAGAAAAGAAAGCACCAATAAAAAAACATCTTTAAATGATGCCCTGCGCGAATATAACGTAGCAATATAAAGGCAAAATCTAAATGTAAAATTTAACTTTCGTGTAGTTGAATAATCCTATTATTAAAGCTGATTGCTGGTGTTTACTAAATTAAAAAAACCTTATATTTAGCGTAGTAATTATCGCTATGAAACCTCTTGTTGTTTTTTGTTTATTCTTGTTGTTCTCTCCAATGATTTTGGTGGCACAAGAAGTAGCCGTTTTTGCACAATTTAATGGCCAGTATGACTACCTAGCATTTGGAAACACCCTAAACACTGGAGAAAACACAGGCGCTGTGCCTCCAACTCCATGTGAGATATTAACCTCTAGTAGTGCAAACTTTGAACTACAACCAGACCAGCAAATCATTGCTGCATACCTGTATTGGGCTGGTTCTGGAACGGGAGATTTTCAGGTAACACTAAACGGCCAGCAAATTACTGCTCAAAGAACCTTCTCAGAGACAATCAGTAATGGATTGGTTTATTTTGCCGCTTTTGCAGATGTAACCTCGCTTGTTCAAACAACTGGAAACAGCTTATACACATTAGCAGATTTAGACCTTACAGATAGTATTGCTCCTTATTGTGAGAACACGACAAACTTTGCTGGATGGGCAATTACCGTTATTTATCAAGACAGCACATTGCCTTTAAACCAGGTTACTGTTTTTGACGGTTTGGAGAGTGTTTCTGCCACCAACACCAATCTTACAATTAATCTATCAAACATAAATGTACTAGACAACGATGGAGCCAAAATTGGATTTTTAGCCTGGGAAGGTGACCAATCACTCTCTGTTAATGAAACCCTTCAAATTAATGGAAATATTATTTCTAACCCACCACTAAACCCTGCAGATAATGCTTTTAATGGCACCAATAGCTTTACCCAAAATGAAGTAATGTACAATATGGACATAGATTTTTATTCTATAGAAAACAACATAAGCCCCGGAGATACAAGCGCTGTTATTGACCTAACCTCTGGGCAAGACTTTGTAATGATTAATACTATTATAACGGTGTTAAATTCTCAATTGCCAGACGCAACTATAAGTATAGATACAGTACAAGGGGGTGATGCTTGTGGAGATAGAGATCTAGAAATTACCTATACGGTATACAACTTAAATTGTACAGATGCACTTCCCCTTGGCACACCAATTGCCTTTTATGGGAATACCACCCTTGTTGGCCAGAGTCAAACCACCGATATAATCCCAATCTCAGGACAACAAACCAATACCATTACACTCACCATACCCATTGAAATTGGAGCAGATTTCCAGCTCAATGTATTTGTTGATGACAACGGAGCTGGAGGAAGCACGGTGTATGAAATCATAGAAGACAACAACCAAGACACTGCCTCTATTACCCTTCTAGAACTACCAGAGCAAACTGTATTACAAGATCTTGAGATTTGTGATGTGATCCCCTCGCTAAACTTTGATTTAACCCAAGGAGTTGTCCAGGCAGATTCTCAGGCCTTGCTTAGTTTTTATGAGTCTAATGAAGATGCTATTGCAAGTCAAAATGCTATTGAAAACCCAACAAATTATACAAATCTTCAAAACCCGCAAGAGATTTTTATAAGGGCAGACAACACCCAATGTTACCTTGTGAATTCTTTTACTATAGCGGTACTAGATTGCTTACTTCCAGATGCAACCATTGTTATTAACGGCCCTCTCAACACTTGTAGAGAAGAAACGCTAGAGGTTCAATACACCGTTTATAACACACTTGGAACTGGCCCTTTACCCAGTAACACTCCTATCGCATTTTACATCAATGGGCAACTTGTAATGCAAGCACAAACGCAAGAAATTATTCCCATTGGAGACAGCCAGGATGGTTTTGTTGAAATAGAAATAGACGCCTCAATACCCAATAATTTTACTTTTTTGGCTGCTGTAGATGATACTGGAGTAAACCAAGGTATCGTTTTAGAGCGCAACGAGACAAACAACCATTTTACGTTACCAGTAACTTTTTTAACCATAGACCCCATAGCAGACCTTCCAGATTTGCTGTTGTGCAATGAAGGTTTTAATAGCGCCGTTTTTGATCTTACCCAACAAAATGATCTAATAAGCAGCAACACAGATGATATTATACGTTTTTATACCTCTCTAGAAAATGCACTATCTAATAGCTTTGCCATTACAAATCCTTCAAGCTATCAAAGTTTGAGTGCTGAGCAAGAAATTTTTGTTAGGCTAGACACGGCTGTTTGCTATGCTGTAAGTTCTTTTTGGATTACCATAGAAAATTGTCCTCCTTTTGTGCCTCAAGGGTTTTCTCCCAATAGGGATTCGATTAATGATGTATTTGAAATTTCAGGGTTATTAAACATCTATGAAAACTTTGAACTAAAAATGTATTCCAGAGACGGTACTTTAATTTACATAGGAGGAAATGCCCAGGGTTTTTGGAATGCCATACCCAATACTGGACTATTATATGAGAAAAAACTGGTTCCCGTAGGCACTTATTATTATGTGCTGTTATTAAATGATCCATCAATGCCAACCCCGCTCATTGGGTATGTATACGTGAACTATTAACCAGTGTTGCACCCTACAAATAGTCTTTACTTTGTTTTAATGACCCACAGCATTGTTTTGGGCTAATTTTAAGGAATTGATGGGCTTAATTTGGCTATTTTTGTCAGTGTATGAAATTCAATCTTGTTTCAAATTTTAAACCCACAGGAGACCAACCTCAGGCAATTAAATCACTGGTTGAGGGTATTAACTCCAAAGAGCAATACCAAACACTTCTTGGAGTCACAGGAAGTGGAAAAACCTTTACTGTTGCCAATGTTATTCAAGAGGTAGAAAAGCCAACACTTGTACTAGCGCACAATAAAACCTTGGCGGCGCAACTTTACTCTGAGTTTAAACAATTCTTCCCAAACAATGCTGTAGAGTATTTTGTTTCTTATTATGACTATTACCAGCCAGAAGCATTTATTCCATCAAGTGGCGTTTACATAGAAAAAGATCTTTCTATTAATGAAGAAATTGAAGTGATGCGTCTAAGCACTACCTCCTCCTTGCTTTCTGGGCGGCGTGATGTTATTGTTATCGCATCTGTATCCTGCCTATATGGTATAGGGAATCCTGTAGAGTTTCAGAAAAACGTAATATCACTTGAAAAAGGACAGGTAATTTCAAGAACAAAATTATTACATAAACTGGTGCAAAGTCTTTACTCAAGGACCGAGGCAGATTTTAACCATGGTAATTTTCGCATCAAAGGAGACACGGTAGATATATTTCCTGGATATGCAGATAACGGCTTTAGGGTTCACTTTTTTGGTGATGAAATTGAAGAAATTGAA
Source organism: Bacteroidota bacterium (assembly GCA_018656255.1). GTDB lineage: Bacteria > Bacteroidota > Bacteroidia > Flavobacteriales > Flavobacteriaceae > Patiriisocius. The sequence continues at coordinate 7,822 of JABHYI010000187.1, read as the reverse complement.
GCTTTTGACCCTTTAAATAATAACGTTATTGAAAAATATGAACGGCTAAATATTTATCCTGCCAATATGTTTGTTACTTCTCCAGATGTCCTTCAAGGTGCTATCAAAGAAATTCAAGATGATTTAGTAAAACAAGTAGATTACTTTAAAGAAATAGGCAAGCATCTAGAGGCAAAACGTTTGGATGAACGCACTAACTTTGATTTAGAAATGATCCGAGAATTAGGCTATTGCAGCGGTATCGAAAACTACTCTCGCTATCTTGATGGACGTCTTGCAGGAACAAGACCGTTTTGTTTATTAGACTTTTTCCCTGATGATTTTTTAATGATTGTTGATGAATCTCACGTGAGTGTACCTCAAGTAGGTGCCATGTATGGTGGTGACAGATCTAGGAAAGTAAACCTAGTAGAATACGGTTTCAGGCTCCCCGCAGCCATGGACAACAGACCCTTAAAATTTGAAGAATTTGAAGCCATGCAAAACCAAGTAATCTATGTGAGCGCTACCCCTGCAGATTATGAACTAGAAAAAACTGACGGGGTGTATGTAGAGCAAATCATTAGACCAACAGGGCTATTGGACCCGCCCATAGAAGTACGCCCAAGTCTTAATCAAATAGATGATTTACTTGAAGAAATACATAAACGTATTGAGCTTGATGAGCGAGTTTTGGTGACTACATTAACCAAACGCATGGCAGAAGAACTCACCAAATATATGGACCGTGTAAACATACGTTGTAGGTATATACATAGTGATGTAGATACTTTAGAGCGTGTAGAAATTATGCAAGATTTACGCCTTGGGCTGTTTGATGTACTAGTTGGTGTAAATTTACTTAGAGAAGGACTTGATTTACCGGAGGTGTCTTTAGTTGCCATTTTAGACGCAGACAAAGAGGGCTTTTTAAGAAGTGAGCGTTCACTTACCCAAACCGTGGGTCGTGCTGCGCGAAATTTAAACGGAAGAGCTATTTTATATGCAGATAAAATTACAAAAAGCATGCAAAAAACCATGGATGCAAGCCAATATCGCAGGGAAAAGCAAATTGCACATAATGCCAAGGAAGGCATTACACCTATGGCCATTAAAAAAAGTTTTGAAAATTCCTTGACCAAATCAAAACAAGAAGCCTATGCCTTTGAAACAAAAGACACACTGGCGGCTCCAGAACCCGAGGGCCAATACCTAACAAAGCCACAGCTAGAAAAAAAGATACGAGATACCAGAAAAGCAATGGAGAAATCTGCTAAAGAATTAGATTTTATGATGGCTGCAAAACTAAGAGATAAAATAAAATCACTGCAAAAAACCGTAGCAGAGTTATTGTAATAACATCTGTTTGTTTTGGCTGTTTGTTTTTCAGCAATAAGGTGGTAAACTCTCAATACTTCTACTTTTTAACTTGCGCTCAAAACATTACATTTGTATAAAATAAAACACCCATGTTAAAAGCAGGAGTTCTAGGTGCAGGACACTTAGGAAAAATACACTTAAAATTACTAAAGCAATCAACAAAGTATACATTGGTTGGTTTTTTTGATGCCAATCAAGATGCTGCTAAAGCCATAGAAAAAGAACATGGTTATAAAAGCTTTCCATCTATGGAAGCGCTTATTGCGGCCTGTGATATGGTTGATGTTGTAACTCCAACAATATATCACTATCAGTGCGCAGAAAAAGTTATAACAGCCGGTAAGCATTTATTTATTGAAAAACCCATAACACATACTGTTACACAGGCAGATAGTATTCGTGATTTAGCAAAAAAGCACGGTGTGCGAGGACAAGTTGGACAAGTAGAGCGTTACAACCCCGCTTTTATGGCAGTAAACCACATGATAGACAAACCCATGTTTATTGAAGCCCACAGATTGGCAGAGTTTAATCCTCGCGGTACAGATGTTTCTGTAGTGTTGGATTTAATGATACACGATATAGATGCCATTTTAAGTGTTGTGAAGAGTGATGTGAAAAAAGTACATGCAAGTGGGGTTTCTGTTATTAGTGAAACACCAGATATTGCCAATGCACGTATTGAATTTGAAAATGGATGTGTTGCCAATCTTACGGCCAGCCGTATTTCTATGAAAAAAATGCGAAAAGCTAGGTTTTTTCAAAAAGACGCTTATATCTCTGTTGATTTTTTAGAGAAAAAATGTGAGGTGGTAAAAATGAAAGATGCTCCAAAAAATCCTGATGATTTCGCCATGGTATTAACCAATGCAGAAGGAGTTAACAAACAAATATATTTTGATAACCCGCAGGTGGCACCAAACAATGCCATTTTGGATGAGCTTGATAGTTTTGCAGATGCAATAACCAATGACACAACGCCAGTGGTATCACTTACTCAGGGCGCAGAAGCTTTGCGAGTGGCCATGATGATTATTGAAAATTTTAAAACACTTTAACAATAAAGAACTTAATAGTTCTATTAATAAAATCGATTAATACTTATTTTTATGAAAAACGTAGCAGTAATTGGAGCCGGCACAATGGGTAATGGTATAGCCCACACCTTTGCACAAAATGATTATAAAGTACAATTAATAGATGTTTCTAGGGCCTCTCTAGATCGCGGGTTGGCAACAATAGCCAAGAACCTAGACCGCATGGTTGCCAAAGAAAAAATATCTGAGGCAGACAAAGCAAAAACGCTTAATAACATCACCACTTTTACAGATCTAAAAACGGGTGTTGAGTACGCTAGTTTAGTAGTTGAGGCAGCTACAGAAAATCTAGATTTAAAACTAAAAATCTTTAGAGATCTGGAAGCTTTTTGCCCGGATGACACCATCATGGCCAGTAATACTTCATCTATTTCTATTACAGAAATAGCTGCCGTAACTACCAGACCAGATATGGTTATTGGAATGCACTTTATGAATCCTGTACCAGTAATGAAATTAGTAGAAATTATTAAAGGATACAGCACCAGTGACCAAACATATAACACGGTAGCAGAAATTTCAAAAAAATTAGGAAAAATCCCTGTAAAAGTTAATGATTACCCTGGTTTTGTAGCCAACCGTATTTTAATGCCAATGATAAATGAGGCCATAGAGACACTCTACAATGGAGTTGCTGGTGTAAAAGAAATAGACACAGTGATGATGCTAGGAATGGCACACCCTATGGGACCTTTAGCGCTTGCAGATTTTATTGGTCTGGATGTTTGTCTTTCTATTTTAAATGTAATGTATGACGGATTTAAAAACCCAAAATACGCACCTTGTCCCCTACTAGTTAATATGGTAATGGCAGGAAAACTTGGCGTTAAAAGTGCAGAAGGATTTTATGACTATAGCAACAACAGAAAAGCTGTAGATGTAGCTAAAATGTTCTGTTAATACAGGATTAATTTGTTGAATATATGGCAGAAATAAAACCATTTAAAGCAGTGCGCCCCGCGCGGGATAAGGTGAGCCTTGTTGCTGCAAGATCTTATGATAGCTATACCACAGAGCAAAGAGAAGCCAGATTAAGAGACAACCCGTTTTCTTTTTTACATGTAGTAAATCCAGGTTATAAATACTCGCAAGTAATTGAGGGAGAAAAAAGATATAATTTAGTCCGTAATAGATACCAAGAGTTTAAAGAAGATGGTGTTTTCATGCAAGAACAAACGCCATGTTATTATATCTATAAAATTGTTAATCATGAAGGAGTAGCCTTTACCGGTATAATAGCCGCGGCAAGCACTCAAGATTATGAAAAAGATATCATAAAAAAACACGAAGATACGCTAGAGTATAAAGAAGAAATCTTTGTTAAATATCTCAAAACGGTAGGCTTTAATGCAGAGCCAGTACTACTCACCTACCCAAATAATGATGCACTAGGTGGTATTATCTCTTCTGTTATGCAAACTAGAGCAGAGTATGAATTTACTACCACTCACAGAGACACTCATTACCTCTGGCCTGTAAGTGAAGCCCCAGTAGTATCTGAGATTTCAGAAATATTTGAGCAAATGCCTACACTCTACATAGCAGACGGGCACCATAGAAGTTCTTCATCCTGTTTGCTAGCCAAGGAGCTAGCCCAGGAAAACAAAAACCATACTTCAAAAGAGGCTTACAATTATTTTATGAGCTTTCTAATTCCAGAAAGCGACTTAAAAATATTTGAATTCAACAGGCTTATCAGAGATTTAAACGGCCTGAGCAAAGAAGAGTTTTTAATTCAGTTGGATTATTCATTTAGAATAGAAAACAGAGCGCAACATTTTTACAAACCCACCAAAAAGCATCATTTTAGCATGTATCTAGATGGTGATTTCTACTCTCTTTATTTGCGAAAAGATACTTACGAAATAAACAACGCCCTACAGGCACTGGATACTCAAATTTTATACAAACTGATATTTGAACCAATTCTTGGTATAAAAGATCTAAGAAATGATACTAGAATTGCATATACAGATGGTAAAAAAGACATGGCATTTGTAAAAACAGCTATAGATACCAAAGAATTTGCTGTCGGTTTTGGGATGTTACCAGTTACCACACAAGAAATGAAAAAAATAGCAGATGAGGGTTTAAAAATGCCACCAAAGAGCACTTTTATAGAACCTAAACTAAGAAGCGGTATTACTATTTATGAATTTTAAGTGATTGTCGCTTTTATAAAAATTAGTAATAGAAATTCGTAATAACCTATACAGATGAGTATTTCAAAAAATATTAAAAAATACCAAGGTTCGCTTCCCAAAAACATAACTCTAGTTGCTGTTTCTAAGACCAAACCCGTGAGTAGCTTATTGCAAGCCTATGATGCTGGTCAACGAGTGTTTGGTGAAAATAAAATACAGGAAATGGCCTCTAAATGGGAAGAAATGCCCAAAGACATACAATGGCACATGATTGGGCATGTTCAAACCAATAAGGTAAAATACATGGCGCCTTTTGTTGATTTAATACACACGGTAGATAGTCTCAAATTACTGCGAGAAATTAATAAACAAGCCGCCAAACATGATAGAGTAATTAACTGCTTGTTGCAAATTAAAATAGCAGAAGAAGAACACAAATTTGGTTTAGATCATCAAGATGCTTTGCAATTACTTGCCAAAGATATTCAAGCAACATTACCTCATGTTTCTATCGTTGGCCTTATGGGAATGGCTAGTTTTACTGAGAATAAAACACAAATAGAAACAGAATTTAAAAAACTAAGCACCCTACACAAGAAATTTATAAAACAACACCCACAATTAACTGTTTTAAGCATGGGAATGAGCAGTGATTATACCTTGGCACTGGACCATGGAAGCACCATGGTACGCATTGGAAGTTCTATTTTTGGAGCTAGAAATTATAATTAAGTACTTACATATTGGAATACGCAATTTTAGACATAGAGACTACCGGAGGAAAGTATAATGAGGAGGGCATCACAGAAATTGCAATCTATCGTTTTGATGGAGATAAAGTGGTAGATCAATTTGCGAGTCTTGTAAACCCTGAAATCCCTATACAACCTTTTGTGGTGAACCTTACTGGTATTAACAATGCAATGCTGCGTACAGCGCCAAAGTTTCACGAAGTTGCAAAACGTATTATAGAAATAACCAATGATGCTATATTAGTAGCTCATAATGCACAATTTGACAATAGAATCCTTACCACAGAGTTTGATAGGTTAGGCTACAATTTTGACAAACAAACACTTTGCACCGTTGAACTGGCAAAACAACTCATGCCAGATATGGCCTCCTACAGTCTTGGAAAATTGGTCCAAGCATTAGGCATACCAATAACCAATAGACATCGCGCCGGTGGAGATGCGCTAGCTACTGTTGAGCTCTTCAAGCTACTACTGCTTAAGGATGCTAAGAAAGAAATGGTACAACAGCATATTAAAACAAATCCTAGAAAAAATATAGATTCAAAATTGCTTGATATAATCAAAGCAGCACCCACAGATACAGGAGTTTACTATATGCATCGGGAAGATGGTACTATTATTTACATAGGAAAAAGCAAAAACATACAAAAAAGGTTGAACCAACATTTCACCAACGATAATAGAAAATCTAAAAAAATACAGCAAGAGGTTACGGCCGTTAGCTATGAAAAAACAGGAAATGAACTTATTGCGCTTTTAAAAGAGAGTGAAGACATAAAACAACTCAATCCAAAATATAACAGAGCGCTTAGAAAAAGAGCCTTTAATGCACAACTTACCTCCTTTAAAGACGAAAAAGGATATATAAATTTGAAAATTGAAAAGGTAGATGCCCGTAAAAAAGCCATTACTACTTTTAGCAACCTTCAATCTGGTAAGGCCAATCTTGAAAAAATTATTGGAAAATATGCTTTATGCCAAAAACTTGGGGGCTTTCAAGAGACCGATAATGCTTGTTTTAGTTATGGAATAAAAGAGTGTCTTGGCGCTTGTATTGGAAAAGAGAGCCCACAGGCTTACAACAAAAAAGTAACAGCATTTTTAAGCAACTACAGTTATCAAAACCAACACATGTTAATTATTGATAAAGGGAGAAATCCACAGGAGCGTTCTGTTGTTTTAATAGAAAAAGGAATCTATAGAGGGTTTGGTTATTATACCTTAAATCATCAAATCACCAACCCTGAGATATTAAAATCTATCATAAGACCTATGCACAATAATAGAGATGCGCAGCATATTTTGCAGTCTTACTTAAGAAAACGAAAAGTGATTAAAATTATAAATCTAGATGTAAACCATCAAAGTTTATAGAAACTTCTGTACTTTTAACAGTATAAAACCAAGATATTGACTGCCAATAATTTAAAAAGCAAATTACATACCATTATCTATGAGGCAGATACGCCCATGGGTAAACTATTTGATGTAGTATTACTTATTTTGATATTGGTTAGTGTCATACTGGTAATGTTAGAGAGTGTTACCTCTATAGATACACACTATCATGATCTTCTATATTTTGGTGAGTGGGTTATTACTATATTCTTTACCGTAGAATATATCCTAAGAATCATTACCGTAAAAAAAGCTTCTAATTATATCTTTAGTTTTTATGGTATTATTGATTTTCTCTCAACCATACCGCTGTATTTATCATTTATTTTAGCAGGAAGTAATGCACTGCTGGCAGTAAGGGCTCTACGGTTATTAAGGGTTTTTAGAATCTTAAAAATTACCCGTTACATGGGTGAGGCAAATAAACTAAACAAAGCCCTTCGTGATAGTAAACCTAAGATATTAGTGTTTTTATTTGCAGTACTCATTCTATCTATTATTGCAGGTACTATTATGTACTTAGTAGAGGGAGAACAAAGTGGGTTTGTTAGTATACCTATAAGTGTGTATTGGTGTATTGTTACTCTTACCACTGTTGGCTTCGGAGACATTGCTCCAGTTACTCCTCTTGGGCAATTTATAGCCGCTATCATTATGATTATGGGGTATGGAATAATTGCAGTTCCAACAGGAATTGTAAGCGCAGAATATGCCAGTAAGAAAACTCACACAGTAGATGACCCAGAGTACATTCACGTAAACACACAGTCTTGTCAAAACTGCAATGAAAACAACCACAATGACAATGCAGAATTTTGTCATAAATGTGGTAGTACCTTGCACGAGAAAGATGCTACAGTCTAATGTCCAAAAAACCATTACTTATATGTGTTGTGGGCGCAACTGCCATTGGTAAAACCACCTTAAGTATTGCCCTTGCAAAAGCATTTGACACAGAAATCATATCTGCAGATTCTCGTCAATTTTACACCTCAATGAATATCGGTACTGCTGTACCATCTGCTCAAGAGCTAGCGGCCGCTCCACACCATTTCATACAACACAAAAG
>JABHYI010000051.1 GCA_018656255.1 Bacteroidota bacterium | reverse complement strand
TAAAAGGATATTGCTGCAATGCTCTATCATAGGTGTCTCTAAAATAATGTGCTAAGAAAAAGTGACGGTTTTCATCATAATCTAGTGCATAGATATCAAAATCTGTAATGGTACCACCACCCTCTGTGGTTACGTTTCTAGTTTCAGATTGCTGCTCAGAGAATACCCCTGTAATGGTAGTTTTCCCAAATTGCAATTCTGTTTTTACACCAAATAAGCTTTGTGCACCAGGTATTAAAGTACTGTTAAGTGGCATGCTCACATTACCTACTTCTATAGATCTAATGATATCATCTTCGGTTGGCGTGAATTCTAATTTTACTTGGTTTTGAAAATCAAAGGTTGATTGGGTGTCATAATTTGCGGTTACTTGCAAACGCTCTCCAACCTTTCCAAGCAAACTCAAACTAATCCGCTGGTCAAAATCAAAAGAGAAATTACTCCTGTTTCTTGGAGAAAATGCCGGATTGTCTTGTTTGGTGTACAATAATCCAAGATCCATCTCTACAGTACCTTGAGGTATTACCTCAATGGTATTGCCTCCAAATACAGATTCAAAAAAGCTAGAATTTACGTAAAATTTTGGCAGTAAGTTTTTTTGCGCATCATCAGAACCTTCTTTTCTTCCATCTGCGGCATCAATTTTTTCTTTGAAATAATCGCGCATTTGTTCTTTTAAGATTAAATCACGATACTCCTCTGGGCTTAACACTAGTGGAAGACCAACATTAAAATTACCGAGCATTTCACTGTAATAATAGCTATCTGTTACAGGGTCATAGGTGTATAAATTCTCTATGCTAGAAGATGGAGGCAGCTCAATACGCCCCATAGAAGATCCTGTTGCGGTAGAATCCTGCGCATTTGCACTAGAGAGACTCCCCAAAATGATACTTAAAAATACGAATTGTTTAAAAAAGCTATTTTTAAACTTGGTGAAATTTGTACCCAATACTTATAATTTTTTTAAAGCCTGTTTTATAATTTCCTCAATGGTTGCCTGCGGATATTCTTTAATAACTGCATCACAAACTTTTTCAGCTTGTTTGCGTGTAAAACCTAAAGTATCCAGAGCAGATAACGCTTCATTTTTGTTGGTATTGCTTGAAACCATAGAAACATCGTCTAAGCCATACACCTTTACTATTTTATCTTTCAAATCCAACAACACGCGTTGGGCTGTTTTGGCTCCAATCCCTTTTACGGATTGAATGGTTGCCACGTCACTTGACGCAATGGCTTCGGTCACTTGGGTTGGAGATAAAGAAGACAGCATGGTTCTGGCTGTACTTGCTCCTACTCCTGAAACCGAAATTAATAACCTAAAAATTTCTCGCTCTACTATACTAGAAAAACCATACAAAATATGCGCATCTTCACGAACTTGTAAATGCGTGAATAATTTGACATTTTCTGATGTGGGCAATTGTGCAAAAGTATGCAATGAAATGTTCACAAAATACCCTACACCATGACAGTCTATAACTACATCTGTAGGTGATTTTTCAACAAGTCTTCCCTGTAATTGGGTTATCATACGTTTTTCTTATGTTATTGCTGCCAAATATAGTATATTTTATTGGCTTATCTGAAGGGTTAAAACCTAAATTTCCTACTGAAACATTACTACTTCTGGGCTGTTTCCTCTCTTTTTTCTTTTTGCTGAGCATCCACCACAGCCACCGCTGCCATGTTTACAATTTCTTCTACACTAGCACCCAGTTGAAGAATATGAACAGGCTTTCGCATTCCAAGCATAATAGGGCCTACAGAATCAACACCATTGATTTCTTTTAATAATTTATAATTACTGTTGGCAGCATCTAAATTTGGAAATATGAGTGCATTCACTTTTTTCCCTGCAAGCTTAGAGAACGGAAATTTACTTTGTAACATTTCTGGGTTTAAAGCAAAGTCTGTTTGCAACTCCCCATCTATGTGCATATCTGGATTGGTTCTATGCAAATAAGCTACAGCATCTCTCACCTTTGTGGCGTGCGGGTCTTTTGAAGAACCAAAATTAGCATAGCTTATCATTGCAATTACTGGCGTGAGTCCAAATAGCTTCATGGTATAATTTGTCATCTGGGCAATTTTGGCCAGTTCTTTGGCAGTAGGGTCAATATTTATGGAGGTATCACTAATAAAAATAGGTCCTCTTTTAGTGAGCATCATATTGGTTGTTGCTACTTTACTTACACCATCAAAACGTCCAATAACTTCCAAAACAGGACGCAATACAGAAGGATAGGCTCTTGAGTAGCCAGAGATCATAGCATCTGCATCACCCTGGTTAAGCATCATGGCTGCAAAATAGTTACGCTCTCGCATTAATTTTTCTGCATCAAAAAGTGTTACTCCATTTCTATGTCTATTTTCAAATAATTTCTGAGCATATTTTGCCAAGTTCTCGGCTTGATCATCAGCCTTAGGATCCATTATTTGTATGTCTGCATCAAATTCAAGTTGCTCCATAAGCTCCTCAATCACAGCTTTTCTACCTAACAATATAGGGGTTCCTATTCCTTCTTCATAGACAATCTGAGCCGCTTTCAATACATTTAAATGATCTGCCTCTGCAAAAACAATACGCTTTGGGTTTTGTTTTGCACGACTATACAGCAAGCGTATAATCTTGTTGTCACTCCCCATGCGTTCGTTTAGTTCATCTCTATATTTCTTCCAATTTTTAATAGGTGCAGTTGCCACACCACTTTCCATAGCTGCTTTGGCAACAGCTGGAGGGATTTTATCAATTAACCTTGGGTCAAAAGGTTTAGGGATGATATAGTCTTTTCCGAAAATAAGTTTGGTTTCTCCATAGGCAACATTTACTTGTTCTGGCACCGGCTCTTTGGCTAGTTCAGCCAAGGCTTTTACAGCAGCCATCTTCATAGCCTCATTAATCTTGGTGGCACGAACATCTAGCGCTCCTCTAAAAATAAATGGAAACCCTAACACATTATTGACCTGATTGGGATGATCACTTCTGCCGGTTGCCATAATAATATCATCTCGCGTTTTACAGGCTAGCTGATATTCAATCTCAGGATTTGGATTTGCCATGGCAAAAACAATAGGGTCTGCGGCCATTGACTTAAGCATACTAGGAGTTACAATATCTGCAACAGAAAGCCCAACAAAGACATCTGCATCAACCATAGCCTCATCTAAGGTATCTATCTTTCTATGGGTTGCAAATTCTGACTTCTCAGGTGATAGCTCAGAACGATCATCCCTAATCACTCCTTTACTATCCAACATCACAATATTTGTCCCTACAGCGCCAAAGGCCTTGTAGAGCCTTGTACAAGACACCGCAGCAGCACCTGCTCCGCTTATTACAATTCTTACTTGCTCAATTTTTTTATGTGTTAACTCAAGTGCATTTAAAAGTGCGGCAGCAGAAATAATTGCCGTACCATGCTGGTCATCATGCATAACAGGTATGTCCAACTCTTCCTTTAACCTTCTCTCAATCTCAAAAGCTTCTGGAGCTTTAATATCTTCTAGATTAATTCCACCAAAAGTGGGTGCAATATTTTTTACCGTTTCAACAAAAGCATCAACATCTTGGGTGCCAATCTCAATATCAAAAACATCAATATCTGCAAATATTTTAAACAACAACCCTTTTCCTTCCATAACAGGTTTAGATGCCTCAGGACCTATATTTCCAAGCCCTAAAACTGCCGTACCATTAGTTATAACCGCCACCAAATTACCTTTAGCCGTATACTTGTATACATTTTCAACATCTTTGGCTATCTCAAGGCAAGGCTCTGCCACACCAGGAGAGTATGCTAGGGATAAATCTCTTTGAGTTGCATATTTTGTGGTAGGCACAACTTGTATCTTTCCTGGCCTTGGCTGGGAGTGATATAAAAGGGCTTCTTTACGTTTACTTTGTTTACTCATAACAACAGATTGTTTTTTTATGGTACACTACAAATGTAACAGAGTGAAGTTAAAACAGTGTCTAAATCAAAGATTAATTGTTTGCTTTAAACACCAGATAATAGCTTGATAGTTAATTATAGTATCACGGCTTTAAGAATTCTATGTTTCTGCGCAATCCTTCAAACTTAGTACGCTTTAAAGGACTCTTTTTAAAAATTTCTGAAAATACTTCTTTGGTAATTTCTTCCCAATCTTTCTTTGAATTGGACAATACATCTGGATGAGGATCAAACAAAGGCTCTTTATGGGCTTTGCTAAACCTGTTCCAAGGACACACATCTTGGCAAACATCACATCCAAACATCCAATCATCAAACTGGCCACTCACACTAGAGGGGATTTCATTTTTAAGCTCTATGGTGAAATAGCTAATGCACTTACTACCATCTACTTTATAAGGCTCTACTATGGCCTGAGTTGGGCAAGCATCTATACATGCTGTGCAACTACCACAATGGTCTGTAACGGGGGTGTCATAGTCAAGATCTAGATCTACAATGAGTTCTGCTATAAAATAAAAAGAACCTGCTTGTTTGGATAGCAAATTACTATGCTTACCAATCCAGCCCAAACCACTTTTTGCGGCCCAAGCTTTATCTAACACTGGAGCGCTATCAACAAAAGCGCGTCCATGAACATCACCCACCTGCTCTTGTATGCAGTGCAGCAACTCTTTTAACTTGTCTTTAATCACAAAGTGATAATCTGTACCGTATGCGTATTTAGATATTTTATAACTATCATCTCGCTGAAGGTGTTGGGGATAATAGTTTAACAGTAAAGAAATAACACTTTTGGAACCCTCCACAAGCTTTGTTGGATCAAGGCGCTTGTCAAAATGGTTTTCCATGTACTGCATCTGGCCATGCCTATTTTGGTTGAGCCAAGCCTCAAGTCTTGGAGCTTCTTGCTCCAAAAAACCTGCTTTACTTATACCACAAGACATAAACCCAAGGCGTTTGGCCTGGTCTTTAATAAAAGCAGTATGTTGGTGTTTTGAGTGTATAGCTGTGGTGTTTTACATCTTAGGCTTTCGAACTTAAAAAAACGCAAGATAGGTATGGAAATTCTTGTTGCTAGACAGCGCTATTAAAACAACCCTCCTTGGGTGGGCTCCTTAACTTTTCCTAGATGTTTATAGGCTGCCTCAGTAACCTCACGTCCTCTTGGAGTACGCATAATAAATCCTTGCTGAATCAAAAATGGCTCATATACCTCTTCTATGGTTTCTGGACTTTCTGAAACCGCAGTTGCAATGGTGGTAATCCCAACAGGACCTCCTTTGAATTTATCGATAATAGTGTTTAGTATTTTATTATCCATTTCATCTAGTCCATGGGCATCAACACTTAGAGCCTCTAATGAAAATTTAGCGATAGCTATGTCTATGGATCCATTCCCTTTAATTTGAGCAAAATCACGTACCCTACGTAAAAGAGCATTCGCGATTCTTGGGGTACCTCTACTTCTACCTGCAATTTCAAT
>JABHYI010000182.1 GCA_018656255.1 Bacteroidota bacterium | reverse complement strand
TGGCGTGACTTTTTATGGTAATACCACGCTCACGTTCTATGTCCATATTATCAAGCAATTGCGCTTGAGATTCGCGCTCGGTTACGGCGCCGGTGGCCGCTAACAATCTGTCTGCCAGGGTGCTTTTACCGTGATCAATATGGGCAATAATGCAAAAGTTGCGAATGTTCTTCATGTAGCTTGTTGTTTGAAAACAATAATTTGCAAGCATATCAAGCAAATTTGAGGCTGTAAAGATACCATAAAAGGGTATCATGTACACAAGTTACCTTTAATCGATTTTTAGTAAATCCATGAAAATGTTTGGTTATAATTCTACATCTTTGTGACAGGCATTAATTAACCCTCATGATTTTAGCCTTCTATTTATGCTGCACAATTTAGTTTTTTCTTTTCTAAAATTTAAGTGTTTTTGCAGCACTATAAAAGCAACGAGTTTCTTTTTTTTGCTTTTTTCAGCAACTATTTTTGGGCAACAAAGCAAAATAAGTGGCACTGTCTTAGACCAAAATAACGCGCCCATCTCTTTTGTTACGGTACTTGCACATCAGCTAACCACAGAGAGTGGTAGGGCCACAGATATTGTTTCTACAAAAGGAACCACAACAGATGATTTAGGGAATTTCAGTCTTGAAAATTTAGACCACGCAACCTATAGGCTTCACTTTAGTTTTATTGGCTTTAAAACACAGACTAAGAAAATAACATTTACAAAAAACACCTTTGTTGGAGAGATTATTCTTTTAGAAAGCAGCGAGATGCTCGATCAGGCGGTTATCACCATAAAAAGACCAACCATCCAAAAAGCGCCGGGACGCCTTGTTTTTAATGTAGAAAACACATCTGTAGCCTCTGGAAGCGCTTTAGATGTGCTTAAAAAAACACCTGGAGTTGTTGTGTCTCAACAAGGTATTTCTGTAAAAAACAACAGCCCTGTTATATATGTAAATAATAAACGGGTGTATTTGTCTGGTGAAGAAACACTCTCTTTACTCGAGAGTACAAACGGCTCCCTTATAAAATCTGTGGAGGTGATTACAAACCCATCTTCAAAATACGATGCAGACGCCACAACAGTACTAAACATTAACACCACAAGGGCTGTTTCTGTTGGCTATAAGGGATCTGCCTCTGGTGTATATCAACAGGCGGTGTATGCAAAATACAATTTAGCGACTGCTCACTTTTATAAAAACGATTGGCTCAATGCGTATGGAAGTTATTCTTATTCGCCACGAAAAGAGTTTAAAGAAGACGAAAACAACACCCGTTTTTTTGCTCCAGACGAAATCACAACAAGCGGGTATAGAGACTCTTATTTCACAAGGGAAACCAAAAGCAACGCCCACCAAGCAAATGTGGTTTTAGACCTAACAGCAAACGAGCAACACTCCTTTGGAATTAGCGCTACTGTATTTGTGTCACCAAATAAACGCTTTGACAACCAGGCACTGTCTTTAAACACAAATAGTCAGCGGCAACTAGACTCTACATTTACCACTGCAAGTGGCTCCACCAGAAATACATCTAATATTGCCCTTAACGCAACCCACACCTTTAACCTAGCCGATAGTGAAACCCAATTAGTGACCCAGGCCAATTATGTTGCTTATAGCGCAGATAGAGCACAAGACGTTGAGACAAATTATTTTTCGCCAAGCGGGCTACAGTTAAGAAATAATAATTTTAACACCACCGGGAATCAAGACAGCACTATTTTTACGGGCCAAATAGACCTAAGCATTCCTCTTACCTCGGGAGCCCTTGATTGGGGATTAAAGATAAGTGACATAAAAACCAGCAGCGCCCAGAATTTTTTTGATCAAACCGAGCAAGGAGCTGTTTTAAACCCGAGCCTCTCTGACGACTTTCAATACCAAGAAAATATTTTTGCAGCCTACTTTAACATAACCAGAGATTGGGAGCAATGGAGCCTAGACCTTGGATTGCGCGCAGAGCAAACAGAGGTTAGGGCCACTTCAAAAAATTTAGGGGAAGTTAACAATCAGTATTATTTTGAATTGTTTCCAAAAATGTCTCTACTTTATGCGGCCAATGAAAACAATAGCTTTGGACTGAGCTACTCTAGATCTATAGCCAGACCAAATTATGAGAGCCTCAACCCATTTAGGTACTTTATTAATGAAAACAACTACACAGACGGAAACCCTAACTTGGTGCCCGAAATTGACTCAAAATACACTTTTAGTTACACCCACAATAACACGTGGTTTTTGGAGGCGTATTACTGGCATATTAAAAACCCGTTGGAGGAACTTAGGTTTCAAAACAATACCACCAGAGCCCTACAAAACCTAGAGACAAATCTTATTAAGGGCTACCAATACAGCCTGGATGTAACCTATGCAAAATCAGTAATATCTTGGTGGTACCTTCAAGTGGTTACCTCTGGATTTTTTATAGAGAATGAGTTTTTAGCGCAGCAGAGCGCACAACAAACAGCTCTTGCAAACACCTATGGTTTTTATGGGCAAATCTATAGCGGTTTGGTTTTAAGCGAGCAGGCAAATATCACCAGTGATGTTACAGCCCTATATATTTCAAATCTTATTTTCGGGTCTTACACTTATAAAAATCAGTTTAATCTTTCGGCCTCTGTTCGGAAGAAGATTTGGGACAAAAAAGCAAGCATAACCCTTGGAGTAGACGATATTTTTAACACCAACAACATTCCTGTGGTCTCGCGGTATGCAAACCAAGACAATGGTTATTTTGCCAGAACAGAGTCCAGGCTCTTTAGGGTTGGTTTTACCTATAACTTCGGAAACTCAAAACTTCGAGATAACAACCGCGAGATCACTACAAAAGAGAGCGACAGGCTTAATTAAAAGCAATGGCCTCTTTTTTGAAACTTTCAGAATATAATTTTACTATTTTTGCAACAAGAGTAACAACAAAAAACACGCTCAAAAGTATGGGCAAAATACATGGCTAAAATTGGAGATATAGATGTTGGAGAATTTCCGCTACTGCTTGCGCCTATGGAAGACGTAAGCGACCCTCCATTTAGAGCACTTTGCAAAGAGCAGGGGGCAGACGTTGTGTACACAGAGTTTATCTCAAGCGAAGGGCTTATTCGTGACGCCGCTAAAAGCGTCATGAAGCTTGATATTTATGAAAAAGAGCGCCCCGTAGGAATTCAAATCTTTGGAGCTGTACTAGAGTCTATGCTAAAGAGTATAGAAATTGTGGAGGCCAGCGGCCCAGATATTATAGATATTAATTTTGGATGTCCTGTTAAAAAAGTAGTAAGTAAAGGCGCCGGTGCCGGTATTTTAAAGGACATAGACCTTATGGTTTCTCTAACCGAGGCTATGGTAAAACACACCAAGTTACCCGTAACGGTGAAAACGCGTTTGGGCTGGGACGAGGACTCTATTAAAATTGTTGAGGTAGCAGAACGCTTGCAAGATGTTGGGTGTAAGGCCATTTCTATACACGGCAGAACACGCGCACAGATGTATAAAGGAGAGGCCAACTGGCACCCTATCGCTGCCGTTAAAAACAACCAACGGATGCACATTCCTGTTTTTGGAAATGGAGATGTTGACACTCCAGAGAAGGCTATGCTCATGCGAGATGAATTTGGCCTTGACGGGGCCATGATTGGCCGCGCTAGTATAGGAAACCCATGGTTTTTTAACCAGGTAAAACATTTTTTTGAAACAGGCTCTCACGCAGCTCCCCCAACAATGCAACAGCGCGTAGAGGCGGCAAGACGCCACCTAGAAATGGCCATAGACTGGAAGGGTGAAGTTCTAGGTGTGTTTGAAACCAGAAGGCATTATACCAATTATTTTAAAGGAATACCCCACTTTAAGGAATACCGCATGAAAATGGTAACCAGTGATCACAGTAAAGATGTTTTTAAGGCTTTTGATGAGGTCTTAGAAACCTTTGGGGATTTTCAGTTTGTATAACTTTACCCTAGCAGTTGTTCTCTTCCTCTACTGGCCGCAATTTTTGCAGCCAATAGCCCTAGTGTAGAAATAGTAAAAAACACAATAGCCACATTCAATCC
>JABHYI010000054.1 GCA_018656255.1 Bacteroidota bacterium | reverse complement strand
TCATCTACAATAATGACTTGTGATGGTTTGGTGGTTTGCCCCACCAAAGAGCCAAGCATATGTTCTATATGTGCTTGTTCATTGTATACAGGTATGATGATTGTTATTTTCAAACACGTTCTGCGTAGATAAGATAGTATCTTGGTGTGAAGTATCTTAAGATAGGTCTAAACCCAAATTTTTTAACAGGGTTTGTGAACTTTTCACTTTTTTTAATTCTCCAGCCAGCTTTTTCTAGTAACCAGTCAAACTGCCAATCTTCAAATTCATGGTAGTGTCTGTCCCAGGTGTCTGTCTTGCTTTTATATGCTGATGCAAACCACAACTTAAGGGGTACAGAAGCAATTAATTTTTTAGCTTTTATGTCTTTTAATACAGTGTAGGGTGAGACAAGGTGTTCAAATATTTCAAAAGCGGTAGCAACATCATAGTTGTTATCCTGCACTGCTTTGGTGTCGTTGTCTAAATCCTCTCCGGTTGTATTTGTGATGTCATACCCTTCTTTTTTTAAAATTTCAGAAAAAGGATTCACCACACCCAGATCAATAATTTTTTCTTGTTTTGATATGGTTTGCTCTAAAAAAGCTTTTGTGATTTTGTATCTTTTTTTGGGATAGTTTCCTGGGTACATGATTATGCTTTGTAGACCATTGCATTAATGTTCATTCCTGCACCAACACTGGCAAACATAATAAGGTCTCCTTTATTAATACTGTGCCCTTCCATGTTGTTGTTTACTATAAGATCATAGAGTGTTGGTACCGTTGCCACACTTGAGTTTCCAAGAGTGCCTATGGTCATTGGCATAATATCCTGTGGCGCCTGCATATCATAAAGGCCATAAAATCTTTTTACTATGGCTTCATCCATCTTTTCATTGGCTTGATGTATCAATATTTTCTTTAGGTCTTTAATATCATATCCACTATCCTCCAAACAACTTTTCATTGCTTTTGGAACATTTGTTAAGGCAAAATTGTAGATTTTTCTGCCATTCATTTTTATGTACTTTCTAGGGTTTTGATCTTCTAGATTATTGCTGTTTCCAAAGTAGATATAATTAGCCTCCTCAATAGCATGAGTAGCGGTAGCGTGCGAGATAATGCCATCTGTATCATTTGTATGCTCAATGATTGTTGCTCCAGCGCCGTCACTGTATATCATGGAGTCTCTATCATGAGGGTCAGTAACTCTAGATAATGTTTCTGCACCAATTACCAAACATCTTTTTGCTATACCAGCTTTTATAAAAGCGTTGGCTTGAATCATAGCCTCTAGCCAACCTGGACAACCAAAAATTAAATCATAGGCAACACACGATGGGTTTTTTATTTGCAATTTACTTTTTACCCGAGAGGCTAGGCTGGGTACAGTGTCACTTTGGTTACTACCATGCTTGACATCTCCATAGTTATGGGCTACGATAATATAATCTAATGTTTCTGGATCAATCTTGGCGTAATCGATTGCTTTTTGTGCAGCAAAAGAAGCAATGTCTGAGGTACTGTACTTTTCTTGAGCATACCGTCTTTCAGAGATACCGGTTATGGCTTTGAATTTCTCAATAATGACGTCGTTTTGGTGAGTAAAACTAGTTCCGTCTTCATTGTAAAAGTCGTGATTTTCAAAATCTTTATTACTAGTAATTTCTTTTGGGATATAGCTTCCTGTCCCTGTAATGGTAATGCCCATGGTATAAATTTTTGGCTAATGTAGGAAAAAGAAAGCACTATAGATGCTGATTTTTCTATAAATATAGCCTGTTTAATGTATCAATATTTAAAGTTGTCTACTATTAAAAAATCCTCATTTCTGATAAAAAAAATGAGGATTTTTGATTTAAATCATGTTGTTAATCTTCCATGTATTGCTCTATTGGCGCGCAGGTGCAAATTAGATTTCTATCTCCATATGCATCATCTACTCGGGCTACACTTGGCCAGAATTTATTATCACTAACAAATGCTAGTGGAAATGCTGCTTGTTGTCTTGTGTATGGTAAATCCCAAGAATCTGCAGTAAGTAGCGCCTGAGTGTGAGGTGCATTTTTAAGCACATTATTGGTATCGTGTTTACTTGTGGCGTTTATTTCTTGGCCAATAGAGATCATTGCGTCACAAAAACGATCTAACTCCTGAAGGCTTTCACTTTCAGTAGGTTCAATCATCATGGTTCCTGCAACTGGAAAAGATACCGTTGGAGCATGAAACCCATAATCCATTAATCGTTTTGCAATATCTACTACTTCTATCCCGTGCTCTTTAAATGGACGGCAATCAATAATCATTTCATGCGCAGCACGCCCTTTTTCTCCAGCATATAATACATCATAATGGCCATCTAACCTCTCTTTGATATAATTTGCATTTAAAATAGCATATTGGGTAGATTTTTTTAGTCCGTTTTCTCCTAGCATGCAGATGTATGCATAGCTGATCAAACACGCCAATGCACTTCCCCATGGAGCGCCAGAGATGGCTGTAATAGCATGCTCACCACCGGTTTCAATTAATGGATTGCTTGGTAAAAACGGAACTAATTGTTTTGCAACACATATTGGGCCAACACCAGGACCGCCACCACCGTGAGGTATGGCAAATGTTTTATGCAAGTTTAAATGACATACATCTGCTCCAATTGCTCCCGGGTTTGTAAGGGCCACTTGCGCGTTCATGTTTGCACCATCCATATATACTTGACCACC
>JABHYI010000283.1 GCA_018656255.1 Bacteroidota bacterium | reverse complement strand
TTTCGTCTTTCTGTTCGTTAAGTTTTTGTTTACTCTTTACTTCACGAGCTTCTTGAATTTGTCTTTGGTTTTCTTTAGGTAACTCTCCTTTAAACAAGAATGATAACACATCTTTATTTACATTTTCCACCATCTTTTTAAAGAGTTCAAAGGCTTCAAATTTGTAAATTAAGAGTGGATCTTTTTGCTCATGTACCGCTAGCTGTACAGATTGTTTTAACTCATCCATTTTGCGCAGATGTGTTTTCCAAGTATCATCAATAATAGCAAGTGAGATATTTTTTTCAAAATCCTTAACTAGTTCTGCACCTTTTGTTTGATAGGCTGTTTCTAGATCTGTGGCAACATTTAGGGTTTTAACTCCATCTGTGAAAGGCACTAAAATACGCTTGTATTGATCTTTATGGTTCTCATATACATTTTGGATTACAGGGAAGGCAATCTCTGCATTTTGCTTCATTTTTTCTTGATAGTGGCCGTAAGCAACTTTATAAACTTTTCCTGCAATTTCTTGAGATCCTAATTTTTCAAATTCGTTTTGATCTACAGGGGCACTAACAGAAAAATAACGTATCAACTCAAATTCAAAATTTTTGAAATCTTGACTTTCTTTGTTGTTCTGCGAAATGATCTCTGCAGTATCATAAATCATGTTGGCAATATCAACGCGCAGTCTATCTCCAAACAATGCGTTGTATCTTCTTTTGTATATTACCTCACGCTGCGCGTTCATAATATCATCGTACTCCAATAGTCTTTTACGAATACCGAAGTTGTTTTCTTCTACTTTTTTCTGAGCTCGTTCTATAGATTTTGAAATCATAGAGTGTTGTATTACTTCACCTTCTTGTAGCCCCATTCTATCCATCATCTTAGCAATACGTTCACTACCAAAAAGACGCATTAGGTTGTCTTCTAGAGAGACATAAAACTGCGAGCTACCAGGATCTCCTTGACGCCCAGAACGACCTCTTAGCTGCCTATCTACACGCCTAGAGTCATGACGTTCTGTACCAATAATGGCGAGACCTCCAGATGCTTTCACTGCATCACTTAATTTAATATCTGTACCACGCCCTGCCATGTTGGTTGCAATTGTAACCACACCAGGATCTCCAGCTTGGGCAACAATATCTGCCTCGCTTTTATGCATCTTTGCATTCAAGGTATTGTGTTGCACTTTTCTAATACTAAGCATACGGCTTAATAGCTCAGATATCTCTACAGATGTTGTACCAATTAATATGGGTCTTCCTTGCTTAGAGAGTTCTGTAACCTCATCAATAACTGCGTTGTATTTTTCTCTTTTAGTTTTGTAAATTTTGTCCTCACGATCATCACGGACAATAGGTCTATTCGTTGGTATTTCTACCACATCTAGTTTGTATATTTCCCAAAGTTCTCCCGCTTCAGTAACCGCTGTACCTGTCATACCAGATAGCTTTCTATACATTCGGAAGTAGTTTTGCAGGGTAACTGTTGCAAAGGTTTGAGTCATTGCCTCAATCTTTACATTTTCTTTAGCTTCAATAGCTTGGTGTAGCCCGTCGCTGTAGCGGCGTCCATCCATAATACGACCGGTTTGCTCATCTACAATCATTACCTTGTTTTCCATGACCACATACTGGGTGTCTTTTTCAAACAATGAATAGGCTTTTAGTAATTGGCTTAGGGTATGAATACGTTCACTTTTTATACCGAAATCTCTAAACAATTCTTCTTTAAGAGCTGCTTCTTGGTCACTAGGCAATTCTTGTGCTTCAATTTTTGCTATCTCCGTACCAATTTCTGGCATTACAAAGAAATCTGGATTGTCTGGTCCAGATAGGTATTCAACACCTTTGTCTGAAAGTTCAATTTGATTGTTTTTCTCTTCAATAACATAATACAACTCTGCATCAACTTGTGGCATTTCACGATTGTTGTCTGCCATGTAGGTGTTTTCTGTTTTTTGCAGAATCTGTTTTACTCCTTCTTCAGATAAAAATTTAATTAATGCCTTGTTTTTAGGAATACCTCTGTAAACACGCAATAATTTAAATCCACCTTCTTTAACATCTCCTTCTTTAATTAATTTCTTTGCCTCTGCCAAAACACCTGTTAGGTACTTTTGCTGAACAGCAACGATGTCTGCAATTTTTGGCTTTAATTCATTAAACTCATGACGATCTCCCTGGGCTACAGGCCCTGAAATAATTAAAGGCGTTCTTGCATCATCAATTAAGACACTATCTACCTCATCAACAATTGCGTAATGGTGTGGTCTTTGAACTAGGTCTTGTGGTTTATGAGCCATATTATCACGCAGGTAATCAAAACCAAACTCATTGTTGGTACCATAGGTAATATCACTGTCATAAGCCTTTCTTCTTGATTCACTATTTGGCTGATGGTTATCAACACAGTCTATAGTCATTCCATGAAACTGAAATATAGGCGCCATCCAAGCGCTATCACGTTTTGCTAAATAATCATTTACAGTAACCACATGAACCCCATTTTGAGCCAAGGCATTTAAGTACACCGGCAGGGTTGCTACCAAGGTTTTACCTTCTCCTGTTTGCATTTCTGCTACTTTACCTTGATGCAGGGCAACACCCCCAATAAGCTGAACATCGTAGTGGACCATGTCCCAGGTTATTTGTTTTCCTGCTGCATCCCAAGAGTTTTTCCAAATGGCATGATCACCATCTAAAGATACATAGTCTTTTTCTCCAGATAGTTCACGGTCATAGGCTGTAGCAGTTACACGGAGGGTTTCATTGTTTTTGAAACGTTTTGCCGTTTCTTTCATAACAGCAAATGCCTCTCCTAAAATTTTATTTAGAGATGCTTTCTCAATTTCATAACGGTCATCTTTTAAGCCGTCAATTTTGTTGTAAATATCTTCTTTTTTGTCAATATCTTCTTCCTTATCTGCAGCTACAATTAAGGCATCTATTTCATCTTGTATTTCTTTTTGGTCTGCCTTGATAATGTTTCTAAAGACATCACTTTTTGCGCGTAACTCATCAATACTTAATTTCTCTAGCGCAGCTTCATGAGATTTTACCTGTTCTACATAGGGTTGTATGTCTCCAAGATCCTTCTTGGATTTGTCTCCCACAAATACTTTTAATACGTTATCTAAAAATCCCATGTGTCTTGTTATGTTGTATAGCGTTAAACGCTGTATTTTTTTATTAAATGGTAATATAGTATGTTATAGGGGTAAATCTATAACAAAAAAAGCCCCTGTAGACAGAGACTTTTTTAGCGCATGATTTTTAGTGCGCCTATTTTATACCAACGTTTTGTTAAACGTTTATATTAATATTCGTCCTCGTTCCACAGATAGTCTTCATCTGTTGGGTAATCTGGCCAAATTTCTTCTATAGAATCATAAGAGTCTCCCTCATCTTCTATGGCTTGTAAATTTTCTACAACCTCTAGTGGTGCTCCCGTTCTAATGGCATAGTCAATTAATTCGTCTTTAGTTGCCGGCCAAGGCGCATCACTTAAATAGGATGCCAATTCTAATGTCCAGTACATTGATTAATGTTTTAATTTTGTGCAAAAATAATTTTTTAGTCGAAATAGACAACTAAAAAACAACTTATTTAAGCTTTATTTATAAGAACGTTTACAATTATCTGTTTATCAAGTAATTGATGGTACTATTTTTAAGTGAAAACTATTGTTTATATTTTCTCAGGAATCCACTTAACTTCTTCTGCTTTTAAATCATAGGACAACTTCCGTGCCACTACAAAAAGATAGTCAGATAGTCTGTTGAGGTATTTTAATACCCTAGGATCTATACCTTGTTGCTCGTTTAAAAGAGTTGTAATTCTCTCAGCTCTTCGGCACACACATCTCGCTATGTGACAATATGACACCGTGGTGTGACCTCCAGGAAGCACAAAGTGTGTCATCTCAGGTAGCGACTCATTCATTATATCCATCTGTGTTTCTAGCCTTGTAATGTCTTGCTCAGAAATTTTTGGAATATTTAATCTTTCTTTACCGTTTTTTAATGTTTCTTTTTCTGGCGGTGTTGCCAAAATCGCACCCACAGTAAATAATTTGTTTTGAATAGTTATTAATTCTTCTTTGGTGTGAGGGTCTATATCTTGATCTCTTATAAGACCTATGTGTGAGTTTAGTTCATCTACGGTGCCGTAACTCTCTATCCGGATATGGTGCTTGGCAACCCGCGTACCTCCAAAGAGGGCAGTGGTTCCTGTATCACCAGTTTTTGTATATATTTTCATAGCTTACCGTTTTTCTAAATCTGTCTTTTTACGCTGGGCGTAGCGCTGTTTAAATGTTTTGTTTCTACGACTTTTTAAACTTGTTTGGTTTTTTTTATTCCAAAAATACAGAACAACTACTAAAATAAGACCGCCAAAAACGAGTATAAATGGGTTGCTAAGTGCTTGTGGTTCCATAGCGTGAAAATACGAGGATTTTTTGTGAGAAACAATGAATATTAAAAATTCAATACATGCAGGTGTATTAACGTGTCTTAGGGCTAAATTTAAAACACATTTACCTCTGGCTCTATGGTAATGCCAAAGTCTTTCGCCACTTTTTGCTGAATTTTAACAGCCAGTTCCCAAATTTGTGCTCCAGTGGCATTTCCGTAGTTCACTAAAACAAGGGCTTGGTTTTTATGAACACCAGCATCTCCATAACGTTTTCCTTTAAATCCTGCTTGTTCTATAAGCCAGCCAGCGGGTATTTTAAATTCAGCATTTGCTAGGGCATAAAAAGGAGCCTCTGGAAATTGTGAATGAAAAGCCTCGAAAGTGTTGTTGTCAACCACTGGGTTTTTAAAAAAGCTACCACTGTTGCCTAGTTTTTTTGGATCGGGTAATTTAGACTGTCTTATCGCTATTACTGCATCACTAACCTGTTTAATGGTGGGGTTTGTAATATTATTCATAGACAAATGCTCATTAATAGCACCATACTGAGTTTGTATTTTGTGGTTATTTTTGGTGAGCTTAAATGTTACCCTAGTAATCACATACTTTCCTTTATGCGTGGTTTTAAAAATAGAATTTCGGTATCCAAAATTACACTGTTGATGGGTGAAAGAAACTTCTTTGGAAGTGGCAATTTCAATTGCATCACATTTCAAAAAAACATCTTTTAACTCCACGCCATAGGCGCCGATATTTTGAATAGGAGCAGTGCCTACGTTTCCAGGTATGAGAGACATGTTTTCTAACCCGCCGTAGTTGTTTTCTATGCAATGGAGTACAAAATCATGCCAGTTTTCTCCAGCCATGCAGGAAAGCTCTATAGAATTTTGATTTTGTTTTTCTATAGAAATCCCCTTTAGGTTTACGTGTATTACCAGCGCGTCAATAGGGCCTGTAAGTAGCATGTTGCTTCCGCCGCCGAGTAAGAATTTTTTTAAATACTTAGGTAAAGCCAGGGCTTCTTGCAACTCCTCTATAGTATGTACAGAAACAAAATATCGCGCCTCACACTCTATACCAAAGGTATTGTAAGGTTTTAAAGATATATTTTGTTGTATGTTCATTACTCTTTATAGACTACTAGTGCTTGTTTTAATATGTGTACTGCTTTGATTAGGCTTTCTTTGTTGAGTACGTATGCAATACGTATTTGATTTTGGCCAACCCCTGGTGTGGAGTAAAAACCTGCAGCAGGAGCCACCATAATAGTCTCTCCATCAACATCAAACTCTTCAAGAAGCCACTGTGCAAAGGCATCACTATTTTTTATAGGTAACTGTACAATACAGTAAAAAGCACCTTTAGGGTATCCAACTTTAACTCCAGGGATTTCCTCTAGTTTTTCAATTAAAACATCTCTACGTTCCTTGTACTGATCGATGACCTGGTCAAAATAAGATTGTGGCGTATCTAAGGCAGCCTCACTGGCTATTTGCGCAAATGTTGGTGGGCTTAGCCTTGCCTGGGCAAATTTTAAAGCAGTATTTAGTACCATTTTGTTTTTACTCACCAAGCAGCCAATACGGGCTCCGCACATAGAATAACGTTTTGATACAGAATCTATAATTATTGCATAGTCTTCCATACCTGGTTCTTCAAGGATAGAATAATGCCTAACATTATCATAGGTGAATTCTCTATATACCTCATCTGCCACTAAAAACAAATCATGTTTTTTTACAATTGCTGCTAGGGTTTGTATTTCTTGTTTAGAGTATAGGTAGCCAGTTGGGTTTCCTGGGTTGCAGATAAGAATGGCCTTTGTTTTTGGGGTAATAAGTTTTTCAAATTCTGAAATATCAGGCAAGGCAAAGTTGTCCTCTATTTTTGAAATAACCGGTACTATTTTTACCCCAGATGCTATTGCAAAACCATTGTAATTTGCATAAAAAGGCTCTGGGATGATAATTTCATCGCCAGTGTCTGCAATACTACCCATAGCAAACAATAGGGCCTCACTACCTCCAGTGGTTACAATAAGTTCATTGTGATTTACAGGAATATTTTTTCCTTGATAATACGTTGCAATTTTTGTTCTGTAGGTCTCAGACCCTTCAGATCTTGTGTATGCAAGGACATCAAGTGCGTGAGAGGCTACCGCCTCCATGGCTTGTTTTGGGCTCTTAATATCTGGTTGTCCAATATTAAGATGATATACTTTTTTATTTGCTTTGTAGGCTTTCTCTGCGAAAGGAACCAGCTTTCTTATGGGTGATTCTGGCATTAATTGCCCTTTGGTTGAAATTATTGGCATAACAGTATTATTTGAATAACAAAGTTGCAAAAAATAGTTTAAAAATATGCTATGTAAGCCTGCGGTTTGTCTATTTATTTTAAACCTAATTTTACGACAGAAAAAAGGTCGATTCACAAAAGTAAATCGACCAAATTTATATATTAAAACAGCAGTGTTACTCTTCTGTTTTTTCTAAGATGCTCTTATCTGCATTTAAAACCTCTCCTTTTATTTTTAGGGCTTTTATTGGCTCATCTGCATTAGAGTATACCGTTACTGTTTTTCTTATAGGACCTACTCTGTTTGTGTCATACTTAACTTCAATACTTCCAGAGGCTCCAGGAGCAATAGGTCCTTCTGGTTTTTTTGGAACCGTACACCCACAACTAGATTTTACATTTGTTACCACTAATTCTGCGTCTCCTGTATTGGTAAATTCGAATACACGAACTCCATCACTTCCTTTTACAATCTTTCCGTAATCTACCGTTTCGTTTTTGAAACTGATTTTGGCTTGCGCACTTGAGGTGTATCCAATTAGGCTAATTAACGCTACTACTATTAACTTTTTCATATCATATGCTATTAAGGATTGCTAATTTAGGGAACTTTAGTATGCTGTGCAAGTTAAGTTATAGACATTAAACATTTCATAATACTATAGATATCCCTACTTTTACAATCTTATTTCAAAAATGATACCAAAATGACCCAAACAGGAGCCTATAATGCACAAGATGTTGAAGATAAGTGGTACCAGTACTGGATGGAGCACAACTATTTCCATAGTGAAGTAGACGATCGTGAGCCGTACACTATTGTAATACCCCCTCCAAACGTTACAGGGGTCCTCCATATGGGACATATGCTAAATAACACCATACAAGATGTCCTAATACGTCGGGCACGCTTAAAAGGCTTTAATGCGTGTTGGGTGCCTGGCACCGATCATGCAAGTATTGCAACAGAAGCCAAAGTTGTTGCGCGCCTTAAAGAACAAGGAATCCAGAAAGCAGATTTAACAAGAGAAGAATTTTTAAAACACGCCTGGGATTGGACCCAGCAGTATGGTGGTGTTATTTTAGATCAACTAAAAAAACTTGGTGCCTCTTGTGACTGGGAGCGTACTAAATTTACCCTTGATCCTGGCATGTCTACTCAGGTTATAAAAAGTTTTGTTGACTTGTACAACAAAGGCCTTATTTATAGAGGTTATAGAATGGTAAATTGGGATCCAGAGGCAAAAACAACCTTGAGTGATGAAGAGGTTAATTTTGTAGAGCAACAAGGTGATTTGTTTTACATTAGCTACAAAATACAAGACAGCGACAAGACCCTAACCATTGCTACCACGCGTCCAGAAACTATTTTTGGTGATACCGCCATTTGTATAAACCCCGATGATGACCGTTTTGCTCATTTAAAAGGAAAAAAAGCCATAGTGCCTATTTGCAATAGAGTAATTCCAATAATAGAAGATTCATACGTAGACATCGAGTTTGGTACTGGTTGTCTGAAGGTAACTCCAGCACATGATGAAAATGACAAAATGCTGGGAGATACCCACAAATTGGAAGTTATAGATATTTTTAATGACGATGCGTCGCTCAATAGTTTTGGATTACACTACCAAGGAAAAGATCGTTTTGTGGTTCGTAAAGAAATTGCAATTGAGCTAAAAGAGTTGGGCGCTTTGATTAAAACAGAGCAGCACCTCAACAAAGTAGGAACCAGTGAGCGCACCAAAGCCGTTATAGAACCGCGCCTTAGCGACCAGTGGTTTTTAAAAATGGAAGATTTAGTAAAGCCTGCCATAAAAGCTGTTTTGGAGCAAGATGATGTCGTTTTACATCCAAAGAAATTTGAGAATACCTACCGTCATTGGATGACCAATATTAGAGATTGGAATATTTCTCGCCAACTTTGGTGGGGGCAACAAATTCCAGCCTATTTCTATGGAGATGGGAAAGAAGATTTTGTAGTAGCTGAAACTATAGAAGAAGCTTTGATGTTGGCCAAAGAAAAAACCAGCAATACATCTTTAAAAATTACAGACCTGCATCAAGATGCCGATGCTTTAGATACTTGGTTTTCGTCCTGGCTTTGGCCCATGAGCGTATTTGATGGATTAAACAATCCAGATAATAAAGAGTTTAACTATTACTACCCAACCAATGATTTGGTCACTGGACCAGATATTTTATTTTTCTGGGTAGCAAGAATGATCATAGCCGGCTATGAGTATACCGGTAAAAAACCTTTCAAAAATGTATACCTAACAGGACTCGTTCGTGATAAGCAGCGTCGTAAAATGAGTAAATCTTTAGGGAATTCTCCAGATGCTTTACAGCTTATACAAACCTACAGTGCAGATGGGGTGAGAGTTGGGCTTCTTTTAAGTGCTGCTGCAGGAAATGATTTGATGTTTGATGAAGGGCTTTGCCAGCAAGGAAAAGGTTTTTCAAATAAAATTTGGAATGCATTTAAGTTAACCCAATCTTGGGATATAGACGCTACTATTTCACAACCAGAATCCTCCAAAATCGCCATTAATTGGTATCAATCTCGTTTACAGCAAACACTTGTTGAGATTGAGGATCATTACAGCAAATACAGAATTAGTGATGCTTTGATGGCAAGTTATAAGCTAGTGTGGGATGATTTTTGTGGCTGGCTTCTGGAAATTATAAAGCCCGCATACCAGGCTCCAATTGATAAACAAACCTATGATAGTGTGGTTGCTATTTTTGAAGACAACCTAAGGATATTACATCCTTTTATGCCGTTTTTGACAGAAGAGTTATGGCATGCCATCGCAAAAAGAACACCTCAAGAAGCGTTGATTGTTAATCATTGGCCCAAAACAACAACAATAGACACAGCCTTATTGACTGATTTTGAGTTTGCATCTGAGGTTATTTCTGGAATTAGAACCATCAGAAAAGAAAAAAACATTGCTTTTAAAGATGCTATTTCACTTTCAGTAATTAATACAGAGAAGGTACATAGTCAGTTCGATGTTGTTATAAAAAAACTAGGAAATATTAGTGAGATGACTTCTGTTTCAGGTGGGGTAGAGGGTGCCTTAACCTTTAGGGTGAAGTCTAACGAATATTTTATACCCATTGAGGGAACTATTGATGTAGCGCAGGAAATACTAAAATTAAAAGAAGAATTAAAATACACTCAAGGGTTTCTAAAAAGCGTACAAGGTAAGTTGAAAAACCAAAAATTTGTAAGCGGTGCTCCACAACAAGTGGTAGATAACGAGCGCAAAAAAGAAGCAGATGCAATTGCAAAGATTGAAACTATCGAAACTTCAATAAAAAGTCTTAGTTAAAAAATGTTTTTTGTTAGAGATTACTTTCTATACAAAAAATAATGCGTTGAGGTTTCTATATACTCCAGTTTAGCCTGGTCCTGGCTAAGATGCTGGGCTTGAAAGAGTGCATTTGTTTTAAAAGCCGAAATTAGTTTTTTCTTGCTATTGCTTGGTTTGTGCCAAGAGTTTGTAGCGCGTTTGTAATACGCATACAGCTTTAATAATGTATCTGCAGGAAAAGGCTCCTTGTGCCCATTTACGCTTTCAACAGCTTTTTTAAATGCTATGTCTATTTCCTGTGATGTCATTACAATAGTTTACTTTGCTTAAATAGATGCTAAAATGGAGGTTCCTCCTTTTACAACATCGTTGAGTTTTACATCAAGTTTTGTGCCTACAGGTAAAAATACATCTACACGAGATCCAAACTTAATAAAGCCGCTGTCGCTTCCTTGCGTTACTTGTTGTCCCTTTTCTGCGTAATTTACAATACGTCTAGCCAGTGCGCCTGCGATTTGACGGTGAAGTACATTTCCAAATTTTTTGGAGCTTACCACAACGGTCGTGCGCTCATTTTCTTCACTAGATTTTGGATGCCAAGCTACCAAAAATTTTCCTGGATGGTATTTGCTAAAAACCACCTCTCCAGCAACAGGATACCGCGTAACATGCACGTTTATGGGAGACATAAACACAGATACCTGTAGTCTTTTTTCATTGAAAAACTCTTTTTCAAACACCTCTTCAATAACCACAACTTTACCATCTACAGGAGATACTACATGATCTTCGCTTATGTTAAGGTTTCTTTTTGGGTTTCTAAAAAACTGCAATACTAGCACTAGCATTACAATAGCCAGGAGCATAAAAGCGCTTCTTAGATAATCGTTTATAATGAAATAATCTGCAGCCAAGCTCATTGCAATAGCTAGCACTAACGTAATTAAAATAATTTTGTATCCTTCTTTATGAAACATAAGTTATAAGTTGTAAAAATGCATAAATAAATGGGCTGGCATAAATAGCGCTATCCAGCCTGTCATATAATCCTCCGTGTCCAGGCATTACGTTTCCACTATCTTTTACTCCAGCTTGGCGTTTGTAGTTGGATTGTACTAAATCTCCAATGCTTCCACACACTGAAATAATGAACGCAAGAGAAATCCAAATAGGTAACGTGTATATATCTAACACATTAAATATAATGAAACTTGATATAACAGCTCCTAGGAGTCCTCCAAAGAACCCTTCTATTGTTTTTTTAGGAGAAACTCTCTCCAGTAGTTTGTTTTTACCCAGTGATTTACCAATGATATACGCAAAGGTGTCGTTGCACCAAATTAACACAAAAACCCCAACAATAATCTCTGGCTTAAATACCCCTTTAGAAAATGGAATGAGTGTTAAAAAAACAAAGCCACTAATGATGTAAAGCATTGTAGGGATGTATTTTTGCTTTTTAAGTAAAAGGTTATTTTTGGTTGATTGTACATCTTTGGCCAATAGTATACTCACTAGTAAAGAGCTGCCTAGGTATGTATATAGAATACTATTTCCCGGGTGATAGTAGCTTATCAGTAAAAGCGAAATTGGAAGCAGAAGATAAGGGGTGAAATGTTTTAAGTGTATGAGTTTTTTAAATTCCTTAAGGGTTTGAAGCCCAAGAATGAGAAAAAGCATCATAAATAGCTCACGAGAGGTGTACATGGAAAAAACTACGACAAGGACATACAAAATCCCCGATATACTTCGTACAACAATTTCTCTCATAGTATATATCTTCTATAGGTCTTCTAGAAGCAGCAAATATAAGTTTTTTGTACTACTTCCATAACTCATAAAATCCTTTTCTTTTTCTGTTTCAAAATCTTGAATTGCAGTGATATTGCTAGGAATAAATTTCCCGCCACTATTTTTGATAATACGTAGCCCTTCACTTATGTTTTCTACAAACTGGCTCGTGGTGGCAAATATGACAATATTGGCAGGTAACTCATCTAATTTTTTCTCCTTAATTTGGTTTGAAGAAAGTAAAATAGAGCCATTTTTTGATATCAAAGACTCACAAGTAGTCAAGAAAAATGTAGCAGTAGTTTTTTTGGTGAAATTTAAATTATATCCGTCAAACTTTTTAGAGAGCATTTCATTGATACAGAACACCTCTTTTTCATACCAGTCATTCTCTAGTAAGATGTTATCAAACGCTTCGTTAATTTCTTGAGCATCTGTACAGTATAAGAATTTACCTCCGTTTTTCCTGAAGTTATTGGTAAACCTTTCATCAATGGCAAGACTATCTTCTGGATAATATTTGCCACAATCATCATCATCACCTTTTTGTTTAGGTGTTTTTTTTAGATTGAGATTTCCTTTTAAAAGTCTTTTAAAGAGACTCATCTGCAGGGTTTATAGGTGTTTAGATTCTAGTTATATCAAAGATAGTAAAAATCTCGTCATAGAAAACCCACAATACTAATCTTTACTCAAATGGTAGTAAAACGAACCTTTAGCTAGTAAGATCACCATTTTCTTGTTCAGCCTGTGGAGCTTGTTTGTCTTCTTTAGGATCTTCTACTATTTCGCTAATAGATTTTTCGAAAGGTCTTTTCCCAAAGATAACTTCTAGATTGTCTTTAAAAATAACCTCTTTGGCTAGCAGTACATTTGCTAGTTCTGTAAGTTTTTCTTTGTTAGCCTCTAATAGTTCAATAGCACGGTTGTATTGCGTCTCGATGAGATTTGATATTTCCTTGTCAATTAACTCCGCAGTTTTTTCACTGTATGGTTTGCTGAAATTGTATTCAGACTGCCCACTTGAATCATAATAGGTAAGGTTGCCAACCTTATCATTAAGACCGTAAACAGTTACCATTGCACGGGCTTGTTTGGTTACTTTTTCTAGATCACTAAGGGCTCCAGTAGATATTTTATTGAATATTACTTTCTCTGCCGCTCTTCCTCCAAGTGTTGCACACATTTCGTCAAGCATTTGCTCAGGCCTTACAATAAGACGCTCCTCTGGAAGATACCATGCGGCTCCTAAAGACTGCCCTCTTGGTACAATGGTAACTTTGACTAGTGGTGCTGCATGCTCTAACATCCAACTCACCGTTGCATGTCCTGCTTCGTGGTATGCAATTGCTTCTTTTTCTGCTGGTGTAATAATTTTGTTCTTTTTCTCAAGACCTCCAACAATTCTATCTACAGCATCTAAGAAATCTTGTTTTCCGACTGCTTTTTTCTCGCCTCTTGCAGCTATAAGAGCAGCTTCATTACAAACATTGGCAATATCTGCTCCAGAGAATCCTGGTGTTTGCTTAGACAGAAAATCTGTATCTAGGCCTTCTTCCTTTTTTAAAGGGCGCAAGTGTACTTCAAAGATTTCTTTACGCTCTCTTACATCTGGAAGGTCTACATAAATTTGTCTATCAAAACGCCCTGCACGCATTAAGGCCTTGTCTAGCACATCTGCACGATTGGTAGCTGCTATAACTATTACATTAGAATCTGTACCAAAACCATCCATCTCTGTTAAGAGTTGGTTTAAGGTGTTTTCACGCTCATCATTAGAGCCTGAAAAATTAGCTTTTCCACGAGCACGGCCAATAGCATCTATTTCATCTATAAAAATAATAGAGGGAGATTTTTCTTTGGCTTGTTTAAATAAATCACGTACTCTAGAGGCGCCTACACCCACAAACATTTCAACAAAATCTGAACCAGATAAAGAGAAAAAAG